>JAOZKP010000603.1 GCA_029935295.1 bacterium
AAAAGGGATGAAAGCCGCTCCTCTTCAAGAAAAAGCGCAGTCAGCTGTCATCCCCAAGTTTGCCGGTTGGTTCTTAACCTGATTTACATCAAAGACCACCCGTTACTTCCGTGGCCTTGGCCTGCTTAGAAACAGTAGACCATGGTAAACCAAACATTCTGACCTTCAGTTTTGTTTTTTGCACCCATTTCAAATTGGGTCCGAAGTTCAAAAAACATATTTTTGTAGTTATACCAGATACCGGGGCCTACGGCAAAAACTTCACTGTGGTAACCTTCGTCATCTTTCAGCAGATCACGTACTGGGGGCGGTACGCTACCATCAATATCGTAGTCGTCATCTGTTACCTGTTTATAGTAGTAACCACTGACGCCAAAGCGAAAGCTCTTCGTGAAAGCATAGGATGCACTGTAGTCAAAATGAAATTCATCGCCGGGTGTGCGATCAACTTCAAATCCGTAAACGGTTGGGCAGTTGTCCTGTTTGGTGTTGAAATCATACATGAATTTCATCGAGAATTCCCATGCCGGTGTCGGCATATAGGTAAATGCAAATACCGGTTCGAAAGTCCAGAAATTATGACCGACACTGGCCATATTTTCATCGTCCTGACCTAGAGGAATGTAGATGTCAGGTAATGAAAAAATAGTGTGGAGCTTACCCTGAAAGAAATGATGGGCAAGAAAGAAAGGACTGTAGATTATGTACGGCACATCGGTGTCATCATAGCTGTCTTTATGTTTAGGCCCTGCCGGCACTCCGTCCTTGAAATCAAGACTTACATCAAGAATTGGGATAAAAACGTGTTGGCCGTAGTCGCCCCCTAAAATCTTATAGTCAGAAACCCAGATAAGTCGCAAGACATCAGCCCAGACGGTGAGATCATCAAAAGCGTCAACATTGTGGCCTTTATCATCTTTCATATCACTGGCATTGTAGTAGTAAACGTAGTTTTCGAAATAAAAACCTGGTGGAGGAACAGCGCCAGACATAATTGCCGTGGATCCGTTAGGATAACTCTGTCCCCCACCGGCCCTTACGAGGGATGGATTAACCAATAAACTTACTACTAATAACAAGCTTGCAAATACTAACCCCAATCTTAACTTACATTTCATCTCCTGCCTCCTCGATTGTCTAGCATTTAAGAAAACTAAGTTTTATGTTTAAAGCATCCATCTGCTTGCCAACGGTTTGGTCAATCATATCATCAGTAGTTTTGGGTTGTGAAAAAGGGGACGTTAGCAGCAACGGGGTAGCTGTTTAACAGAATATCCGGTTACACCCAAACATTTTTTGATTTTCTTGCAAACTCTGTTATATTCGAATCACATTTAAAGTCAAATAAACAGTTCTTATGAGTCAATAAGATTACCTTAAAACTTTGTGTTGGTAATTACAAAATGTTGAAAATATTTTGAATAGTAGTGGTGTCCCAGATCTCAATCTACATCTCATCTGCCACTTCCTCGCTCTTCCAACGTGTGAAAAGATTATGTTCTATGCCGAAATTATCCAGCACCTT
>JAOZKP010000604.1 GCA_029935295.1 bacterium
CTGAGCATAGTGCTGAACGTACTACCCATAAAAGCTTTTTTAGTCAAGTTGTAAGAATGGCAGTTTAGAACCCTTTGGAGATACCGGAATCAACCGCATTTTTCACCTGTGATGAACACTATAGCCGGATCAGAAAAAATTACTTTCCCCGTACCACGAGAATATATTCCCAAATTTACGTTGACTAAATACCAAATACACGATATAGATCAGATATGAATTCTACGCTGAAACACTACCCCCGCCAACTGAAATCACGCATCACTGAAGCTCTGAACGACACTCCGGTTGTACTTATTGCCGGCCCGCGGCAGGCCGGAAAAACCACTTTGGTTTTACGCATAGCCCGGCCGGAAATGCGCTACTTCACCCTTGACGATGAGCTTACATTACTTGCGGCAGACAATGACCCAGTCGGCTTTATCCGCAATTTAGACTGTGCGGTTATCGATGAAATACAAAGAGTGCCGCAGCTGCTCCTTGCCATTAAAAAATCGGTAGATGAAAATCGCCGACCAGGAAGATTTCTGATTACAGGCTCTGCCAATTTAATGACACTGCCAATGGTTGCTGATTCTCTGGCCGGACGCATGGAAACCCTTAAACTGTTCCCGTTATCCCAAAGCGAGCTGCACCACAGCGTCACAAACTGGATCGATTGTATATTTGCGGATGAGATGCCAACCGCATCAACCCCGATTGTTGGTGATGATCTAGTTGAAATAGTGTTGCGTGGCGGCTATCCCGAGGCCATAACCCGCACAAGCATGCGGCGCAGAACAACCTGGTACCAACAATATGTTGATGCCATCATTCAACGCGACGTCCTTGATGTAGCAACCATAGAAAAACTGGATCAATTGCCAAGGTTGCTGAGTGCCTTAACTCATAATGCCGGGCAGATATGCAACTACTCCAAACTGGGAGGACAAGTAGGCCTGGATCACAAGACAGCTGCAAAATATATTGGAATTTTTGAACAGATGTACCTGATGCGCCGGCTCAGCAGCTGGTCAAGCAACCACCTCAAACGGGTCGTAAAAACACCCAAAATACAATTTATTGATTCCGGTTTACTCTCGGCCCTGACCAAAATCACCCCTGACCTTGTCCGGCAGGATCGCACACGTTTTGGCAATATTCTTGAAAGTTTCGTTTTCAGTGAGTTGCTCAAATTCACAACTTTTGCCAACGATGATTATCAGTTACTATATTACCGCGATCACGATCAATATGAAGTTGATTTTGTCATTGAAAATTATGCGGGACAACTCGTTGGTGTTGAACTGAAAGGAGCCGCAACCATAAAAAAGAATGACCTGCGCGGCTTAAAACGGCTACGGAATGTCGCGGGAAAGAAATTTAAACTCGGCATCCTACTCTACGACGGCGCGGAAACATTACCGCTTGGCGATTCTCTGTGGGCCCTACCAATCTCCACCCTCTGGACCAAAAAAAACTAACTGGTCAGCGGCGCCAATCCGGGCTTTCAAGTTTTCGTCAGTGGGCGTCCGTGTGGGGCTA
>JAOZKP010000030.1:0-6003 GCA_029935295.1 bacterium
GTACTTCGAACATCACAATCTCCGATGCCGGGGTTTGCCAGAGAAGGAACACTAAAAGCCACCTGAGTAAATCGTGAAGTACTACAAGATCAACTCAGGTGGCAGGTTTTAATTTATTTTTGAAATATTATTCAAAGCCGGGTTTGTTGCGTTTTCTGGCTTTGTAAGGGTCGTGCCGGCCGGAGAATTCGCGGTCACGCATTCTTTCACGGTCGAAGACAAACTGAACCATGCGGCTGGTGGCACTTCCGGTTCTGACGCCCATTAGAAGATTAACTTCAGCTGCGGTGTAGCGGTAGGGAACGCCTTTCAGGGTTATTTCGCCGCCGGCATCCAAGACCTGATTGATCATAGTCATAATATTAGACTGGAGACGGAACGGGTCGGTTCCTTCGTATGTGACCCGCCAGGTTGACCAACTTGCTTTGGGGTTGTCGGGGACAACGTTAGCACCATAACGTTTTGCTTCGAGGACGCCGGTTGCCGTATTGATAACTTTGCCCATCGCTTCAGCGGCTTCGTATTCAGTGGCACCATCGAGACGAACTTCAAGAATGTTTTCATATTTTTTCAAGTTTCTGGCAAGAGCACCGCCGGATCCAGAGCCTGAGCTGCTACCGACTACAGCATTGCCACCACCGGAGCCGCCCCGGCTTGAACCGCCACTCCAGGCGGTAAGTTTACGGCCGACAACATCACCGACCTCTTTCTCACACTCAGCAATCGCATCATCACAATCCCGGGCGGTTTCAACCCATGATTTTGAGACTCCTATACCTAAATCATGACCGGCACTGTCATAACCTTCACCGTCGAGCCGGGCTTTAGCTTTGCAGAAACCATCCTGAGTCTGGCGGATTTTTACCCGCAGCCAGACAATATAGGCGGCATCAACACCATAGCGTTTACAAACTTCCATGCAGGCCATGGGTGAATCTTCACGGGCACGCTCCATGGTCCGGCTGAATTCACGTTCACTGGCATCTTTAGCAAAAGGATTAATGACTTCAAAATCGTGGCGGACAAGCTGGTTGTTGATAAAACGCATCATCCGGCGGAAATGAAGTGTAGCATTGCCGCCCTGGTTGGCGTCGCGGCCTTCTTCAACATAGAAAGGCAGGACAATAACTCTCTGTTGCGCCAGTGCGGCACTGGCAAAGGCACCGAACAGCATGCAGAAAGTAAGCAGGCTGATGGTAAGGATTGATTTTTTCGACATTAATTTGGAACTCATTTTTTCCTCCTGATTAAATGGTTAAATAACAATTTGCAAAACTATAATTAATAAATTAAAGCTTGGATCTACTTGAAACCTCCGTCAAAATGAACCTCTATCCGGCCCGGGCCGTTGCTGGTAAGGCGAAAATTTACACTTTTTGAAGTCTTAAGATATTGCCGCAGCCAGGCAGAAATATCTTCACGGGTGCCGTTGTACCAGAGCTCATAGCAGAGGCAGTTTGAATCGCGGTCGCAGAGCTCATCGGCCCGGCGTAACCAGGTAACTCCGGGAGCCTGATTGAGAACCGGATAGATGCGGTTGGCAAGAACCTCAGTAAAATTATAAAAACATAAGTTTATGTCCGTACTCGGGCCGCTCCAGGGTTCGCGGGCGCGGTGGATTTTTTGAGGTGGCTGGCGTTTGTGAACTGTGGTTCTGGTTGGCGTCTGGTAGCGGGTGCCGTACCGTCGTCGCAACTGTTCGCCGTCAAAATAGGCTTTGGCGGTAAATCCCGAGACGTAAGTGCCGCTGCTGCTTGCAGCAATAAGATTGCCTTGTTGATCCTCTAGCGGGTCGGTGCGCCAGATTGCCCGCAGAGCCAGACTGATGGTGTTATTTTTGAAAACCCTGCCGATATCGGCCATTAGCAGAACTGTACCCGGTTCAAATTGTGGGAGTTCGACCGGTTTGAAAATATGTGAATTCCAGTTGTAGAAATCGATCTGCTGTAGGGCCGGTGCCAAATCCTGCTGGCTGACAACACAGGTAAATCCTCTTTGGGTGATCAATGCCTGTTGCAGGGCCGCTTGAATCTCCTGTGTCAAGCCCGTGGGATGGTGGCGCGAAGTTGTGTAAAGGAGAACTTTAACTTCCCGGTCGGCAACCTGCTGGCCCTCAATTTTAAGTCCGTTGAGATAGGCTTCGCGCAATTCAGAGGTCAGGCTGTAGGCGAGCCGGTCTAAAGAGGCAAAGGGGCGTTCTTCCAGGCCTTCCGGGAAAGGGTTGCGGTTGGCAGGAGCGTAATAGAGACGTCGGGCCAGGCTCTCCTGGCCGAATCCTAATGGTCCGCTGGCAATGACTCCGGTCAGATGATGGCCGTCGGCACTCTGGGCGGTAATCGTTCCATTGATACGATCTAAAACTGTGTCAGCGGTAATTTCAACCTGATATATGACTGCAGATTGGAGCCGGTGGCGTTCGGGTAGGGGCTGGTTCTGGAAAGTAAGTGCATGGCCGGCTCGTAGCTCAAACCAGTTTTGTCGTGAAAGTTTGAATATGTCATGGGATTCACGCAGACGGGTCTCTAAACGTTGACAAAGCATCTCTTCCAGACGGCTGAAAGTTTCACCCTGCATGGCAGACCCTGGAACAACTGTGGCCGGTGCCATTTCACTGGCAGAGAAATGCTGATCGGCGAGGAGGTCGTCAAGTATCAGATTTACCCGCTGGTCAAGTATGCGCTCTGCTTGTGTCGGTGCATAATTTACCGGAGTGCCGGCGCAGGCACTGAGGAAAAAAAGTAACATTGCCAAAGGGAAAAGGGTAAATAGTTGTGACTTCTTGCTCATGATCAACCTCTCTGAATGATAGTGAGAAAAAATTATCAATAAAATTTATTCAAAGCCACGGTTTGGATAATTTAGCCAATTGTTAGATCTCCGTGGACGGTTATAATGCCATTTTGCGGATGAACTATCAGCAAATACATTCATTTCAATGAAACACAATGTGCGGCTGGTTGACTGGCCGGGTCTGATTGCTTTTAATGTAGTACGCTCACTGTCGGTTAAATTGATGGTAAATCCATTTGTCAGATAGGTAGTTACGTCGCTGTCGGCTATCTCTTTGAGACGGTTGTAAATTGCACTTTCAAGAGCAAAAGGGGTAGTATCACAAAAGGTCAGCTGCCATTCAACTCTGCCGGCTTCAGGGTGTGTCGGGTCAAGGTGAAGTTGGCAGCGTCGGGCATTAATTACGCCCGGAGTTGTTTCAATGATGTCGTTAAATATTTCAGTTAGTTCGTAAGAGGTGACGCCCAGCAGATTTACAGTTAAAATCTCTGCCTGTGTCTCTAAACTTTCTGCTAATAGGCCGGATGTTTTTGTTGGGCTGGATCGGGTTGATGCCAGACTCAAATCGGCAGAAAATCCAGTTGCAAGAAACAAGGTTATTATAAAGGTTATTATAATGGTAAACACCATAACTAATTTCTGCGGATAAGGCAAGTTCTCTTTAGTGAAAATTTCCATTTTGACCTCCAGCTAAATAATTTACTCTGATTTAAGTTGGTCCATCCATTCATCGAACTTCTTTCTGTTGTAACTCTTTATCGAAGGTTATTTTTTATTTTCAAAAAAAATTGCCATTTATAGAAAAATAAAAATTTTATTAAAACTTGACATCTTTTGAATTTCCTTTAATAATGAATTGAATGATTTAAATCATCGATTTATGAATGTATTATTGATTGCATTATTGAGCTGAACATTTTGTGTTTAAGAGTGGGGGAAAGATGAAATTGTCGATAAAGTACAAATTGTCTCTGATTGTCGGAAGTATGGTGTCAATAATTATTTTGATGTTTGTCCTGACTCTGTTTGCAACAAATGGTCAGAAGTATGATGGGCTGACTATTAATCTGGCCGGCCGGCAACGGATGCTGACTCAGAAGATGACCAAAGAGATGCTGATTCTTTCCCGGGTCCGGAAACAGTCTGGGTCTACCGGCCTGAAAGATGAAATTGCTGTCCTGAAGAATACGATGGCAATTTTTGAAAAAACCCTGACAGCCTTAATCCGTTCCGGAGACGCCCCTCTCGGTCTTGATATGGCAAATACTAAATTCGCCCACTGTCCTCCGGCTAAAGAACCGGCGTTGTCGCAGTTGCAGCAGGTTGAAAAGATTAAGGGTGAATTCTTTACTAATCTCAAAAATGTTATTGCCGGTTCAGATGAAGAAAAAAGTCTGAACTGGGTTGAGGCCAATAATATTAAATTTTTGAAAACAATGAATAAAGCTGTTGGTATGATGCAGAAACAATCGGAGGGGAGGATTTCCAGTCTGTTGATTACCCAAGCGATTTGTGCCGGGCTTGCAGCGCTGATCTTTATCCTGACCATTTTAACTATCATTTCAATTATCAAACGTATGCAGCTGGTACGTTCATTCGCGAAAAAGCTTGGTGACGGTGACCTGAGTACGACTTCCGGGGTTACCGGCAGTGATGAACTTGGCGCAATCGGGAATGATCTGGATGAAATGGCAGTGGCCTTGGCAAATATTTTTAAAGGGATAAAAGGGGACAGTGAAACTCTGCTTACGGCTTCGGGTCAGGTTAAAACAGTGGCTGAAAGTATAAGTGAAGGTGCTTCCGAGTCAGCCAGCCGCTCTTATGCCGTTTCTGCGGCTGCTGAAGAGATGAGTGCCAATTTCGGTGCAATCAGTGATGCGGTTGAGAGGACTGCAAATAATGTCAATACAGTTGCGACTTCAACTGAAGAGATGAGCACTGTGATTAACGAGATCGCAGAAAATACCGGTCGGGCCCGCTCAATTACTCACGATGCAGTTGATCAGGCCAATGTGTCAAGTCAGAAAGTTGAAGAATTAAGGACGGCTGCCGATGAGATTGGCAAGGTTACCGAGACAATTATGACTATCTCTGCCCAGACCAATCTACTTGCATTAAATGCCACAATTGAAGCGGCCCGGGCTGGCGAAGCTGGTAAGGGATTTGCGGTGGTTGCAAATGAGATCAAAGAGTTGGCCCAGCAGACGGCAAGTGCAACCGATGAGATTGCCGATCGGATTACCGGGATTCAGAATTCGACCTCTGAAACCAGTCGGGAGATTGGTTCGATTGTCAAGGTTATTGATGAAGTTGACAATATCGTCGGCAGTATTTCAGCCGCGGTTGAAGAACAGTCGGTAACCACTCGTGATATTGCAACTAATGTTACTGACTCATCACACGGTATGGTCGAAGTGACTGAAAATATTTCACAGGGAACCGCGGTGGTTGCTGAAGTTGCGCAGGATATTACCTCAGTCAGTCAGATTGCGACCGATCTTAATGACAGCAGTGATAACCTGCTGAAGAACGCTTCCAATTTGCGTGATCTGGCGGAACATCTTGAAAGATCACTGCAGCGGTTTAAATTATCTTAAAATTTTAAAACAGAAAAATATCAGAAAAGGAAAACAGATTGATGAATGAATGTCCCTGCAGTTCCGGAAAAATGTATCAGGATTGTTGTGAGCCTCTGCTTGCTGGTTCCCGCAAAGCGGAGACTGCTGAGGAATTGCTGCGGGCTCGCTATAGCGCCCATGTGAAACTTGAAATGGATTTCGTTAAGGATACCACTCATCCTGACCAGGTATCCAGGTATGAGCCTGCAACCGCTAAAAGCTGGGCGGAAAAATCGGAGTGGGATCGGCTTGAGGTTGTTGATGTTGAAGATGGCGGCCCTGAAGATGAGACTGCCAATATTGAATTTGTTGCCCATTTCCGGCAGAAAGATAAGCTGAAAACCCACCATGAACTGGCTCATTTCAAACGTTACGAGGGGGAGTGGTTTTTTTATGATGGTCAAGGGGTGGTGCCGAAGCAGGTTGTCAGGCAGCAACCCAAAGTCGGCCGCAATGAACCCTGTCCCTGCGGCAGCGGTAAAAAGTATAAAAAGTGCTGCGGCTGAATTTCGGGTAAACCTTATAGTTAAAAAAAGGGAGGCCAACTGGCCTCCCTTTTTTTAACTGTTTTTGATTGGCCGCTGGTTTATGAGCA
>JAOZKP010000030.1:6013-16453 GCA_029935295.1 bacterium
AGTGCTCTCGAGTGCGGGCGGATAAAGCCCATTTGGGTTGCGGGATTTGTTCCCGCATCAGATAAAAAAAGGGAGGCTGATTGGCCTCCTTTTTTCTATCTAATTCTGATTGTCCGCTGGTTTATGAGCAGCAGGAACTGGTGGTGCCGCAACCGGAACAGCCGCCGCCTTCAGGAGAACTTAAGTCGATGTTGGCCTCTATGCTGAAGCCGACGTTCTTGAAATCGACTTTGATCGGTTTTACTTTTTCCATGAAATCACTGTCTACTAAAAAAGTGAAATCACCGATGGTGTAAGTTTTGTCGGTGGGGCGTTCCTGATCCATGACCATGGACAGAGAAGGGCCGCCTCAACCGCCTTCATTAAGGAAAATTCGAATTGGTTCCGGATCGCGATTTGTAAAATAGCCGGCAATCTGTTCGGTTGCGGCCGGGGTTACTTCAAGCATTTTAACTCTCCTAGGTTGTTTTTGATTTTAATTAATGATAGGGTGCGTCTATCGACACCCTGAAACGAATAGATTATACAAATAATAGTCATTAAGTAATAATTTGTCAATAAGCTCTTTTGATTTTCTGTCATGGGGTATTTAAAAGGGGGAAGTTAATGCGGATTCTGGTTACCGGCGGAGCCGGTTATATCGGCAGCCATACTGTAGTTGAACTTTTAACAGCAGGCTACCGAGTAGCGATAGTCGATAATTTAAGTAACAGTTCACGCAAAGTCCTGCAGCGGATCGAGACAATCACTCAGCAAAAAGTTGAGTTTTATGAGACTGATCTGTGTGATTATAAGGCTTTGGATGAGCTGATCGCTGATGGAGATTTCTCTGCGGTCATTCATTTTGCCGGGCTTAAGGCGGTGGGGGAATCGGTAGAAAAACCGCTGGCCTATTATGAGAATAATGTTGCTGGTTCACTCAATCTTTTTAACATTATGGCAAAACACGGATTGAAAAATCTGGTTTTCAGCTCATCTGCAACTGTTTACGGGGATCCTGAAACGGTGCCGATTGATGAGAGTGCGGCTTTAGGGGCAACTAATCCTTATGGCCGGACGAAGTTGATGATCGAAGAGATTTTAAGAGATCTTTATGCCGCAGATAACAGTTGGAATATAGTTCTTTTGCGTTATTTTAATCCGATAGGTGCTCATATAAGTGGCCTGATTGGCGAGGATCCGCGTGGTATTCCTAATAACCTACTGCCTTTTGTTGCCCAGGTTGCGGTCGGCCGCAGAACCGAGCTCGCGGTTTTTGGTGATGATTACGATACGGTTGACGGCACCGGGGTGCGTGATTATATCCATGTGGTAGATCTGGCATTGGGACATCTCAGTGCTTTAG
Source organism: bacterium (assembly GCA_029935295.1). Lineage (GTDB taxonomy): Bacteria > Desulfobacterota > Anaeroferrophillalia > Anaeroferrophillales > Tharpellaceae > Tharpella. Next base: position 7,359 of record JAOZKP010000030.1, read on the forward strand.
CGGTAATTAAAAAAGATCCGGGCTTGCTCTGTTGCAACTTAGGTACCGGTACTGGTTATAGTGTCTTAGATGTGGTTGCAGCTTTCAAGCAGGCTTGTGGGCTTGATATTCCTTATAAAATTGTTCCCCGGCGCCCGGGAGATATTGCAACCTGTTACGCCAAACCGGCATATGCTTTGCAAACTCTGGGCTGGCGGGCGGAACGTGATTTGCATTCGATGTGTGTTGATGCCTGGAGATGGCAATCAAATAATCCGGAAGGATATGGAGAAGAAAATGGTTGATAAAATCGGTGATGATGCTGGCAAAGTCTGGAACGAACTTGAATTAAATGGTGAAATGACAACCGGAGCCTTAAAGAAGAGTCTGGAAATGTCTCCTTTTAATTTGAATGTTGCTGTCGGCTGGCTTGCACGGGAAGATAAAATCGCAATTAGTCGTCAGGGTAATAAGATTAAGGTTTGTTTGAAGTAAACTCTGACTTATATGGGGTAGCTTAAGTTTGTGGTTGAGCCGGGTCGGGCCTATTTTGATTTCTGCACGGAATACAATGCTGATAAAATTGCTGCATCATTACGCACTGGGCTTACAACATTAGGTCTTGAAGGAGCAATAAAGTGTGGCGACCGGGTTCTGCTTAAGCCCAATCTGATAATGGCAAAAGCGCCCCGGCTTGCAGTGACGACCCACCCTGAAATTGTCCGGGCCGTGGCGATGGTTTTAAAAGATTGCGGGGCGCGTCTTTATCTTGGGGACAGTCCCGGTTTCGGATCTCTTGAAACTGTCTTGGAAAAATGCGGCTTCAAGCCGGTACTGCATGAATTTGCGATTACCGTTACTCCTTTTGATCAGGAGAGTGTGGTTGTCGATACTGATAATCTGGTCGCAAAAAAGTTAATTCTGGCAACGGCAGCTTCGGAATTTGATAAAGTAGTTAACCTGCCGAAGTTGAAAACCCATTCAATGATGGGTGCAACTCTGGCGATAAAAAATCTGTTCGGTTTTATTCCGGGTTTGAAAAAAGCGGCCTGGCATCTGCGGGCCGGTCATGATCGTGATTTTTTCGCCCGGATAATGTTTGATATCTACCGGCAGGTGACCCCTGTCTGGAATTTTCTTGATGGTATAGCCGGTATGGAGGGCGATGGCCCGACTGGCGGCACCCCGCGGAATTTTAATCTTTTAGCTCTTTCCGCTGATGCGCCGGCACTAGATTATCTGGTTGAAAAATGGGTCGGTTTTCCGGAACCAACTCCTTTGAGTTCGGTGTCACTTAATCTCGGCCTGGTCTCAGAAGAGAGTTCCTGTGCGTGTGGCCCGGCCGCTGATAAACCTCTCACAAGGCCAATCAAACAGGCACAAGGGACGGCTGCGGCAACTTTTCCCGGACATAAGCTCTGGCGACGGGTATTTGTTAAAAGACCGAAAGTTTCCCGCACCCGCTGTCAGCACTGCCGGGTTTGCGTGCAGCACTGTCCGGCTCAGGTAATGAAATTGATTGACGCTAAAATTGTGATTGACTATAAACGCTGCATTCGCTGTTACTGCTGTCAAGAACTTTGCCCTTATGGTGCAATCAGGGTTGGTTTCGGGATCGGCAGCTGAGGGTTTTCTGAAACACAATGCGGGAACTTACCCCGCAACCTGAAACTGGGCTTTTCGGCCCGCTAATAAGTACCTTATCAGAGCTATGCATAAGTTTTTTCATCAGAACCTTTGCCTTAACGGCAAAGAACCTGTGAAACACTTAACATTTTCTGATTTTTAATTCTTGTTTTTTTGTGCAGAAAATAACCTGTAAGGTACTAATCTTTTTCCGAGTTGGTTTTTTTATGAATGTTGACAATTTAAGTTGTATCGATCTTGATGAACCCCGCCTGGAGGGGTTTATAAAATTTATCAGCGCCTGGCTTTATCAGGGCGAAGAGTTCACTTTCCTGGTTGACCCCGGTCCTTTAGCTTCGATTCCGCATCTTCTCAAAGAGATGAAATTGAAAGGTGTGACAAAGCTTGATTATGTTCTTCTGACCCATATTCATATTGATCATGCCGGAGGTACCGGAGAGTTATTGAAAAGTTATCCCGAGGCTCGGGTGATATGTCACCCTCAGGGAATCAAACATATGATCACGCCGGAAAAACTCTGGCAGGGATCTCTGAAAGTTCTGGGATATATGGCTGAAGTTTACGGTGAGATTATTCCGGTTCCGGAAGCGAACATAAGTTTTTCTGAAGTGGTTGGAGATACTGGAATTTCGGTGTTTAAGACCCCGGGGCATGCGCAGCATCACCTCTGTTTTCTGTTTGACGGTCTACTTTTTGGCGGTGAAGTGGTAGGCGTGCGCAGTCCGGTGCAAAGTGGAATCTATATGCGCCCGGCGACGCCGCCGCGTTTTATGCTGGATGTAGCGCTGGATTCGGTTGAGCGGATGTTGGAATTAAAGCCTGAGAAAATGGTAATTGCCCACTACGGTCTGGTTGAGCCGGCAATGGACTATCTTGAAATTGGCCGCAATCAGCTGAAGCTGTGGGTGCAGGGAGTTGCAGCTGTGGCCATGGCCGGTGATGCCGAGTCAGAAGAGCGGCTTTTCGAGTGGTTACTGGAACACGATTCAAGCTATGCCCGAATCAAAGAGTTAGATCCGGAAACCTACGCCCGGGAGCGCTATTTTCTGGGTAATACAATGCGCGGGATGATCGGCTATCTTGAAAGTCGCTAAAGGGTATCTCTTAAAAGTTTAGAGTTCTGATTCGTTGACCAGCTGGTTCTTACCGTTGCGTTTAGCCTGGTAGAGAGCATCGTCGGCACGCTTGATCAGAGTGTCAATATCCTCATCTTCATTTGCATTCAGGGTGGCAGCGCCAATGCTGACAGTAATCTGCAAGGATACCGCCATCTTTTTGCTACTTAATTTACTGGTTGCAAGCTGTTTCCTGATTTTTTCCCCGGCTTGTGATGCCTGCATTAAGTCAGTTGAGGGTAACAGGCAGATAAACTCCTCGCCGCCGTAACGGGAAGGAAAGTCCGAGTCTCGTAAAATCTGGCGCAGAAAAGCTCCAAGTCCCCTTAGAATTCCATCACCTACCTGGTGTCCGTGCTCGTCATTAATTTTTTTGAAGTCATCAATGTCGATTAAAAGAATGCTGAATCCCTGTCCATAACGCCGGGCCCGGGAGTACTCCTCGGTCAGACGGCTGAAGAGCGCCCTCCGGTTGTAGAGGCCGGTGAGAGCATCAATTGTTGCCATATCGGCAACCTCTTCCATTTTATCTTGCAGTCGCTTAACCGTCTCCTGGGCATCAAGAATATTGCTGTGGATTTCGTTGTTGTTGGCGATGACCAGGCTCAGTTCGCCGGTGATCTCATTCTTGAGTTGATTAAGGTCGTCAATCTCTTCGGTATCTTTAAGCTTCAGCAGGTGGTTATCAAGACTCTCGCTGTGATTGCCGGTGACCTGATCAAGCTTATTGATCATCTCCAAGAGTTCCTGCATTATCGATAAACCCTGTTTCTGTTGATCGCCGGCTTCTTGCGAATCACTCTCCTGCTGTTCCTCAATGAGGTGCTGCGAATCTTGGTCACAGGCTGAGAGGTAGCGGTAGAAATGGCGTGAATAGACATCTGGCAGCATCGGTATACGGTGCTCAACCATGTGATGCAGGGTCTGTTTGGCAACTCTGGCGACTGTCAGGTAGAATCGTTCCATAATTTTACTTTACCTGCTTCTTAAGGGAATGTGCAGAGCAACATATTGCTATTTTGTTGACTCTCTGTTATCTAAATAGATGTGGGGAATAATAAGCTTTATAGTTAATAACTATAATAGTTTAATGAGCTGTCGTCAAGAGAATTACTTTTTAAATTAAAATGAAGTATCTTGGCTGGTAGGCGCGGGTTGACTGGATAGATTTTTATGGACATATTTCGCATAGATCGTACCTACCGTAATATCCGGCGCTATCGTCAGATAGTGTCGGTATTTATTAAATATGGTTTCGGCGGTCTTTTAGAGCAGCTTAATCTTGATTACTATTTAGCTCTTAGTAAAAGCCTATTCACTTTTCAGCGCATTAAACGAGACGATCTGATTCGCTTTTCCAAGGCGGAGCGGATGCGTCTGGCATTGGAGGAGCTTGGTCCTACATTTATAAAGCTGGGGCAGCTGCTTTCAACCCGGCCCGATATTGTGCCGGATGACATCCTGGTTGAGTTGCGGAAACTGCAGGATAAAGTTCCCGGCTTCTCTTTTCAGGAGGCCAAATCACTAATTGAGAACTCGATTGAACTTCCGCTAGATGAAGCCTTTGCTGATTTTTCAAAAGAGCCGATTGCTGCGGCTTCAATTTCACAGGTACATCGCGCCCGGCTGCATAACGGGTGTGAGGTGGCCGTAAAAGTGCAACGGCCGGATATCGAAGAGGAAATTGCCACCGACATTGATATTATGTTTACCCTGGCTGAACTGGCAACCAAACACATTACTGAGCTGGAGCCTTACCAACCCGCCCTTCTGGTGCGTGAATTTGCAAAAAATATTCGTCTGGAGCTGGATTTTCATATTGAGGGGCGTAATATTGATCGTTTTGCCAAAAATTTTGCCGATGACATAACCGTTCATATTCCAAAAGTCTACTGGGAGCGGAGCAGTCGCCGGGTTTTGACCCTGGAATGGATTGACGGGGTAAAAATCGACGAACTGCAGTTTCGGCCCGATATCACATATGATCCGGTTATCCTGGCCGCGCATGGGGCCGATTTTATGTTGCGGCAGATTCTTGAGTTCGGACTGTTTCACGGCGACCCGCATCCGGGAAACTTTTTCGTGTTACCCGGGGACGTGATCGCCCCAATTGATTTTGGTCTTGTCGGCCGCCTTGATGATGAACTTGCCGCCGCACTTTTAGAGCTTATTCTGGCAGCTTTGAAAAAGGATGTTCAGGGCTTGATCCGGGTGTTATTCAAGATTGGGGTGGTCGATGAAGAGAAGGTTGATTTGCGAGAGTTGCGGGGTGATCTTTTTGACCTTCTGGATCGTTATGCCGAAGTTTCATTGAAAGATATTCACCTGAAAAGCCTAAGTCGGGATTTTATCCGCATTATAACTTATCATCATATCCGTTTTTTGCCGGATTTCATGCTCCTGTTGCGGGTTCTGCTTTCAGTTGAAGCAACCGCCCGGCAACTTGATCCAAAGTTCGATTTTTTCAATCACTCAGCTCCATTAGTGGAAAATCTGGCAAAAAAACGTTTCTCTTCCGAGTATCTGCAAAAACAGGTCACGAGTCGGTTAAAAGAGTTTGCGGCACTGGTTGAAATTATTCCCGGAACTACCCGGGAGATTTTGAAAAAATTGAGTCGCGGGCATCTGCGGTTTGAATTTGAGCATTTAGGGCTTGAACTTTTCAGCCGCAACCTTGACCGGATTGCCAACCGTCTCTCTTTTACAATGGTGGTTTCGGCAATTATTATCGCTTCATCACTGATTATGACCGGCGATAACGGTTTTAAGGTGTTCGGTTATCCGCTTTTGGGGATTATCGGTTATGTCCTGGCTGGAGGGTTAGGGACCTGGCTCGCAATCGCAATACTGCGCTCGGGCAAGATGTGAAGCGGGTAGAAAATTTATGCTTGCTTCAATTTTTTTTCCATATAAGCTTTGACGGCATTTGTGTCAGCTTTGATTCTTTCTGACCGGCAGGGGAGGTTGTCTAAGGCCGCTATGGCTGGTGGGGCCGGTGGGAATTTGCCGATTGCTTTTTTGACAGCTTCCGGGAATTTTGCCGGATGGGCAGTCGCGAGGCAGATGATAGCGGCAGTGTTTCCAGACTGTTGGCGCAGATTATTTGCGGCACAGACGCCGGTGGCGGTATGCGGGTCAAGAATGTAGCCGGTTTCTTCCCAAGTATTTTTAATTGTTTCTAGAGTTGCTTGGTCATCAATTCGGGTTGCAGTGAAATCTGCTTTGACCCGGGCAAAGAGCTCTGGGTCAAGAGTTAATTTTCCTGATTTAGAAAAAACTGCCATCATCTTCTTAAGTTTTTGTGGGTTGCAGTCGGCGAGAAAGTAGAGATAGCGTTCGAAGTTGCTGGCCAGCTGAATATCCATTGACGGGCTTAAAGTCGGCTGGACCTGCGCACTTTCGTAAATGCCGGTGTTGATAAAACGCGAGAGAATGTCGTTTGCATTAGTAGCAAGAACCAGTTTTTTGATGGGCAGGCCCATTTTTTTTGCGATCCAGCCGGCCATGATATTGCCGAAATTCCCGGTTGGAACTACCACGCTAAAATCTTTACGTTGCGCTTCTGAGAGTTGGCTGTAGGCACTGAAATAGTAGACAATCTGCGCCATGATCCGGGCCCAGTTGATTGAGTTTACGGCTCCCAGGCTGTATTTCTGTTTAAAATCCAGATCCGCGAAAATTTCTTTAACCACCCTCTGTCCGTCATCAAAATTTCCATCAATTGCCAGATTAAAGACATTGTCATCAAGGACTGATGTCATCTGTTTCTCCTGGACCCGGCTGACCTTGCCGTGTGGGTGGAGAATGAAAATATTGATATTGTCTTTGCCGCGGATGCCATGAATTGCAGCGCTGCCGGTGTCGCCGGAGGTTGCGCCGATAATGTTCAGTGATCTTTGCTCTTTTTTGAGCAGATATTCAAAAAGGTTACCGAGAAACTGCAGAGCAATATCTTTGAAAGCCAAAGTCGGGCCATGAAAGAGTTCCTGGATGTAGAGGCCGTCAACTTCCTTAAGCGGCGCCACCAGGCTGGTTGAAAAAGTGGCGTAGCTCGATTTTATTAGTTCGCGCAGGTCATTTTCGGGAATATCCTCACCAATGAACCTGGTGAATATTGCAAATGCGAGTTCGGTGTAGGGCAGCGTTGCAAGCTCGTTGATCTCACTTTCGGAGAAAATCGGAATTGAAGCAGGTAACAGGAGGCCGCCATCACTGGCAAGCCCCATCATTACTGCCTGATTAAATGAAACCGGTTTGGTGTTTCCCCGGGTGCTGATAAATTTCATAGCTTAATTACGTCCAGAAAATTGTAGTTAGATCGTTACCTAGCCGAGAATTCATGGACTGCATCAATCATTGCCTTGGCATTGTCGATCGGAGTGGTCGGCAGGATGCCGTGGCCTAAATTGAAGATGTGGCCGTTGCGGTTTTCTGCTTGATCAAGAATTCTTTTGACCCGTTTTCTGATTTCCGGGATCGGTGCGAAGAGGGCGATAGGTTCAAAATTACCCTGAACCCCGCGCTCAGGTCCGACAATATCCCAGGCTTTTTTCAGATCCTGACGCCAGTCGAGGCCGATAATGTCGCCGCCGGCGGCAACCACTTGGTCAATCAGGGTTGAGGCCTGGTTGGCAAAATGAATTTTCGGAACGTCGTAAGTTTCCAGGGCCGCAAAAATTTTACGGTTGTAAGGGTAGACATATTCCTGGTAATCGAGCGGTCCGAGACAGCCGACCCAGCTGTCAAAAAGCTGTACGACCTGGGCTCCGGCTTCAATCTGGGCTGAGAGGTAAGAGATAACCGTGTCACTGATCATATCCATTAATTTGTGAAAAACCTCAGGATTAGCGTACATCAGGGTCTTGATATGCTGATACTGTTTTGAACCGCCGCCTTCAACCAGGTAGCTGGCAAGTGTGAACGGGGCACCGGAGAAACCGATCAGCGGGACTTTCCCGTCAAGTTCACGGCGCAGAATCTTGATGGCCTCCATGACAAACGGGACTGTCTCATTGGCGTCAATCACCTTCAGGTTGGCAAGGTCTGAGGCTGTACGAATCGGTTTTTCGACCACCGGGCCTTTGCCTTCAAAGAATTCGATCGCAGCGCCCATCGGTACCAGTGGAACCAGGATGTCGGAGAAGAGAATAGCCGCGTCAATTTCCATCCGGCGCAGCGGCTGCAGGGTTACCTCAACGGCAAGTTCCGGGGTTCTGCACATCTCCCAGAAAGAGTGCTTTTTGCGGAGTTTACGATACTCCGGCAGATAACGACCGGCTTGACGCATCATCCATACCGGTGTACAGTCAACATCCTGCCGGCGGCAGGCCCGTAAAAAGCGATAATTATTTTCCATTTTATTAAAACTCCTGTAAGTATTTATAGGGTAAATTTTTTTTAGCTGGTTCTGATTCTGTCAACAAGACAAGTAAACTCATATATTTAACATAGTTGAGCGTACCATTCAAGAAAATTGTAAACTTTGCCTGATAATTGATTTGAGAAGAGCTGAAAATGGAAAAAGAAAATATTAAATTGTTACCCCGATTCTGGCGAGACTATGTAGCTTTACGGAAAAAAACATTGCCGCAAAAAAAGGTTACGGCCGGGGAAAAGTGGGACCATATGGCGAAACGCTATCAAAAGTTCGCTGATGATAAGGATTTTGTGGCTGAATTAGAGTGGCTGAAAACGGGTATGCTAGATCGGAATATGCTCGGAAGTGATCTCGATGTTCTCGATATGTCCTGCGGCCCCGGGACTCACTGCTTCACTTTTGCCGAAACCTGTCATCAGGTTACTGCGGTTGATGTTTCAGAGAAGATGATTACTCAGGTTGAATTGCAAAAAAAATCACAGGGAGTAAAAAACCTGACGGTTTTGTGTCAGGATTTTGCTGATTTTCAAGCTTCAGGCTTATATGATACGGTTTTTGTTTCAATGAGTCCAATCTTGAATGAGCTGAGCAATATTGACCGCCTGCTGGCAATGAGCCGGCGTTACCTGGTTTTGACCTACTGGGCCGGGGTGCGTGAGAATCCGCTTTTTCAACGTTGTTACCGTTTGATCTATGATGCCGAATACTATTTTGATGCGCTCGATTTGACAATAATTTTCAACTATCTTAATGCACTCGGATTTTCTCCGGAAATAACTTACCTGCATCCGGTCTGGCGGCGCCGTGATACCCTGGAAAATACTGTTAATTATATCATCTGGCATCTAGAGTTTTATCGTAAGTTGACTGCGTCAGAAAAGATTGCAGTACAAAAGCTTGTCACATCGGAAGCTGATAGTGATGGTATGGTGACTTACTATACTAAGGTTCGTAAAGGAGCCCTTTTTCTTGACAAA
>JAOZKP010000031.1:0-1724 GCA_029935295.1 bacterium
AAGGAGTTGGTTGGCAAAGCGATTCATAGTCACAGTTTACGTAAAGAGTGTCCTTTTATTCCGATTAATTGCGGTGCTATTCCTGAAAACTTGCTTGAATCTGAGCTTTTTGGACACGAGAAAGGGGCTTTTACCGGAGCCCAGGCTCAGGTCCGGGGTAAAGTTGAATATGCTCATGAGGGAACTCTGTTTTTGGATGAAATTGGCGAGATGCCGGCTCTGCTGCAGGTTAAATTATTGCGTTTTCTCCAGGAAAAGCTGATTCAACGGGTTGGCGGACGAGAAGATATTATGGTTGATGCCAGGATTATTGCCGCCACTAATATTGACATAGAAGAAGCGATTACAACCGAAAAATTTCGTGAAGATCTCTACTATAGAATCGGTGTGATTACGATTGAACTACCACCGCTGCGTGAGCGCGGTGATGATATTACCCTGCTTTCCCGTTTTTTCCTTAAACGTTTTAGCAATGAGTTCAGCCGAAAATTTCGTGGTTTCAGTGACGGTGCATTATTGGCAATGAATAATTATATTTGGCCCGGCAATGTTCGGGAGCTGGAGAATAAAGTCAAAAGAGCGGTAGTCATGGCTGACGGTTTGATGGTTGAACCCTGGGATTTAGGTCTTGCTGAGCGTCCGGTTGGTAAAGATGAAAGTCTGGAAACCGCTTCCGGGTTACCTGGTGAAGTGCAGGAAAAAGTAGTTGCTGGAATGGATTTTTCAGGGATGACGATTAAGGAAGCCCGAAGCCTGGTTGAGCGTAAGCTCCTGGTTGCAGCTATTGAACAGCTTGATGGCAATGTGGTTGCGGCCGCAAAAAAGCTGGGGATTAGTCGTCCGACTTTTTATGATTTGATGAAAAAACACGGGATGGGTTGAGACCGATTAGATAGAGTATTGAAAATGTAGAAGAAGTCAACGGCTGTAAGGTCAAAATCTGTAGCTTTGGAAGTTGATTGTAAATGTAAAATTGTAATAGTATTTGATTGTTGTCAAGTTCTGGATAGGGGGGGGATTGTGAGGGTACGGATTAATGATGGTTGGGCGCGGATAATTCCATTTGCCGGCTTTATGGCTTTTATTGGTTTGGAAGAGTTTCTACGTTTTCTGCGTAGTCATAGTTTGCTCAGTTTTTCTGAGCAAACTATTTTTTTGCTTTATCCTGTGAAAACTATAACGACTGTTTTTTTACTTATCTGGCTTTATCGTCGTTATTCCGAAATTAAATGGCGGGATTTGGGCCGTATTTCAGATACTTTGCAGAGTCTGCTTCTGGGGTTGGTAGTTTTTGTTTTATGGATAAATATGGACTGGAGTTTTGGCAGCGCTGCTAAAGGAGCGGGCTTTAATCCGAAGCTATTTACTGATCCGGTGATATTTTATGGTCTCATAGTTTCCCGCCTGGCAGGGGCTGTGCTGGTGGTGCCTTTGATGGAAGAGCTTTTCTGGCGCTCTTTTATATTACGTTATCTGATCGATAACGAGTTTATGAAAATTAAAATAGGCCAGTTTACTTGGTTCTCATGTCTGGCAAGTGCGGTCCTGTTTGGCTTGGAACATCACCTTATCTTTGCCGGTATAATGGCTGGATTGGCCTATAATTTACTGCTTTACCGGACAAAAAGTGTTGCCCAGTGTGTCTTCGCACATGCAGTAACCAATTTGGCACTAGGAATTTATGTTTTGCAAAGCGGTAGATGGGGGTTCTGGTAGGAAAACGG
>JAOZKP010000031.1:1824-8196 GCA_029935295.1 bacterium
AGGCGGATGAAGTTCTGGTGATTGCCAATGGCTGGTCATCTGACAGCCTTGCTCTGGCAGAATTTTATATGAAAAAACGCAGGATTCCAGCGGAAAATATCTTAAGGGTGGGGGTCGATGAAAAAGAAATTTGCAGCCGTAAAGTTTATAATGAAAAACTCTACACTCCAATAAAAGGATATCTTGAGCGGTTAGAGATGCAGAATAAGCGCCGCGCAATTCGTTGTTTGTTGCTGATGTATGGTTTACCTTTAAAAGTATCTTCGCCGGAATTAAGCAATAAGGAAAAAAAACAGCATGGGGTTCTGCGGGAACAGCAGGCTGATTTGAAAGAAAAGTATATGAATTTGGCCGAAAATGACCCGCAGAAAAAGATCCTGGCCGGAACGCTTAAAAAGATTGAAAAGTCATTAAAGCAGACAGGTTTAGCCTCGGTTGACTCAGAGCTGGCCCTCGTTTTAGCGGGTAACTATGAGGTGCGAGATTGGCAACCTAACCCTTCATATCTTGGTTACCGGGGTCGGAAGATTGCCGGTATGCCGGATATTGCATTAATGGTGTCCCGGTTGGACGGTCCGACTCCGGAGATCGTACGGCGTATTATTAATGACAGTTTATCCGCAGAAAAAAATGGATTGTCCGGGGCCGCTTTTTTTGATGCTCGCTGGCCCCGCCCCGGGCTGGAGAAGGTGAAAAAACTACAAGGTTACGGGTTTTATGATAATTCGCTCTATCTTGCGGCGGATGTCGTGAAAAAGGATGACCGTTTAAAGGTTGTAGTCAACGATCAACCTGAACTTTTTCAACCGGGTGAATGTCCTGATACCGCTCTCTATTGTGGTTGGTACCGTCTTGCAAATTATTTGGATGCTTTTGACTGGCAGACCGGAGCTGTTGGTTATCATATCGCCAGCGGGGAAATGACTACGCTGAAAAATAAAAAGAGTAAGGTCTGGGGGAAAATGATGCTTGAGGACGGAGTGGCGGCGGTGATCGGCCCGGTAGCTGAACCTTATGTGCAGGCCTTTCCGCCTCCCGCACTTTTTTTTAATCTGCTGCTTGATGGCAGATTTACTTTAGCCGAATGCTATGCCCTGTCAGTTCCTTTTCGTTCCTGGCGCATGGTCCTGGTCGGTGACCCGCTTTACCGGCCCTGGTTTCGTAAGTATTAAATCATCCAGATAGAGGGTAACTTTTTTTTGCGGCTGATGAAGGAAAAGGAGGAATGAGCAGATTTTGCTGAGGTCAAGGTGACGTTTCCCATCGGAGGTTTTGAGCTCTTTGAGATTTAATCTGATGGTGTTTGGACCGGGTTTCAGTAGGAATCTGCCATTCACACGATCGGCATAGGGCGGGTTATTACGGCGGTCATCAATGCGGTAGGAGATCTGAATTGAATCAGGTGCGGGGTTAAAGATATCAAAAGAGAGATTGTCGTAACCGGCCCAGCTGGTTTTAACAATTTTACTGAATCCGGGCCAGGTTACCCGTGGGTACATTTCCATTTTCAAACTGTACCGGCCGGAAACTGCATATTCTTGACTGCGTTCGTAGATGGTGCCACATTTCCAGCCTAATTCATCAAGCTGTTTATCACTTTCAAAATCCAGGAGAATCAGTTTTTGCTGCGAGCTGGTGATACTTTTTTGTTCAGAAGCATCAGCTGGTGAAAATTGTGTTGAATTCAACATCAAGGAGATGGCCAGAATAAAAAATAGCCTCGGTAAATGCAATCTGCATGGTTTTAAATTTTGTGACAGGTTGAGAATATTCTCTGATAGGGCCTGACCCGGATTGGATTTTTTGGTATTCATTTCTGGGCCTCTTCAGAAAAAGATATTATTGTAACTTCGGGCCGTACCCCAAAACGGAAAGGGAAGTTTTCGGTGGTACCGATGCCTCGATTAACATACAGGTACTGATGTTGATTGTTCTGAAAAAGGCCAGCCATGTGCAGTGCATCAGGTTTGAATTTTATGATTTTCCAGATAAAATCCGGCAGCCAGATCTGGCCGCCATGGGTGTCACCGGCCAGCCAGAGCAGCGGCCGGCGGGTACGGGTTGTAAGTGGGGTCCATTTTTTTGAAAAATGGCCCAATATTAGAAGAGCCTGCAGTTCATTGCCTTTTTTCCAGACCTCTTCTGTATAGTCTTGATCCGGGTGCCAATCGTTTTCTGCGGCAATACCGCTTATAGTGAGGCGGCGGTGATTAATTTTTTTACCTAAATCAATTTCGATTGTACGGTCGCGCAGGAACATCGGGTTTTCACGTTGTTTGTGGACATTTCCTCCCGGGTGGCAGAAAATACAGTGATATCTGGCACTGGAAAAATCAGCATCACCCATCACGCAGTATACTCCCAGCGGAGCTCTGAGTTTTTCAAGAAAAATCAGGGCATTTTCCGGTCTCATATTCCATTGGGCACTATCTCCGGTAACAACGATTAAATCCGGCTTAAGATATTCAAGCTTTTTTAATACACTTCTCTCCCGGCGTCCGATCTTGGTGATGTGCAGGTCAGAGAGTTGGGCAATTCTTATATCTCCCCATTGTTTGTGCAGTTCCGAGTCGTGAATATTGACCCGGCGTACCTGAATATTATAAGGTTCAATAAAGTAGGCGTAAGCAATAATGGAGATTACTGCCAGAGTTAAAAAACACAAGAGTTTAATTTTCATCGATTGGTTGTCTTATGACTTTTTGCGGGTGTTATAGATGGGTTTAACCGCTTACTTATTGTTCGTATGGCGGTATTTTATACTGTATTTCAGATGAGCGGATAGCTCTGATTCCACATATTTACCAACTTTTTTCCAGTTTACGCAAGGTCTTCTGAATCCGGCGGGATGGATCAGGGGGCAACCAACGGCGGCATCGTCGATGTAGAAATGGGCGAAAGGTTTAGGGCTGTCACTCCATTTACTTTGAGATGGGTTTACGTTGACCCCGTACAACTCAATTCCGTTCTTATTCAGGTAGTTGACCGCATCTGTCAAAATACTGCCATATTTTTGTCCGTCCGACCGCATTGTGAAAAGTATCAGATCCGCCCCCATCTCTGTAAACCTGTGCAGCCATTTAATTGCGTGGGGCACCGGCCTGCCGATCTCAGGCAGAGCGTGATCGACAATGGTGCCGTCAAAATCAACACAAATATACATTAATACACACCCTGCTGAATGCTTTCCCCGATATTGCGGAGAGGTTAGAGTTAGTAACTTGCAGCTTGCTAATTTGCGAGCGTGCAACCAGATTTAGTGAACCAAAGGCAGAGTATAGATTATGTCTCTCCAATAGTCTATAGATAAAACCCATTAGTAATAGCAGCAAAATGATTTTTTGTATCGCTGTAAAAAAGAGATGCCTTTGAATCTTCCATGCGAATGCCAGTCAATTTGCCGTGAAAAGGGTTGACGCTTAATCGTTATTCTGTTATTCCAAGTGAAATTGCTGGTATTAAGCAGTTTTAATACTAGCAATAATATTTTTGGGATTTTTGAAATTATGGCTAAATCAGAATTCAATGATGCTGTAAAATGGTTGATATATATTGCCGGATCAGCCAAACTGCAGAGTGAGCTTCTGGCAGTTTTTATTGAAAAAGAGACCGGCCTGCCCTGTCGGATTGAGTCTGACAAGTCGATGTTTCCGCTTGAACTTGTTCAGGAAAGACACTCGATTATTTTCAGTGATTGCCGGAATCGTTCGGCTAAGAGTCTTGTCTCCGGAATGCGGGAGTTTAACCGAAGCGGGAAAGCCAATGCTTTTGTTATCCTGTTTAATGTAGACAGCTCTCTGGAAATCGAAGAGGAGCTTTTGGGGCTCGGGATCTGGGGGATATTTCATGAAGAGGATCCCCCCAGCAGTTTGCCGCTCGGGGTCAAGGCGATTTGTAAGGGTGAAATCTGGCTCTCACGCCAGTTGATGAGCAGTTGCCTGGAAAATTTTCGGCGTCGGAGTAGCGGTAACGACCAAAGTGAGAAAATTAACTCTCTGACGAAGCGTGAATGTGAAGTTCTGAAAATGTTGAGCGTTGGTTCCGGTAACGACCAGATCGCAACCGATCTCTGTGTCAGTATTCATACGGTGCGTTCCCACCTCTACCGAATTTTTAAAAAAATCGATGTTGCCAATCGGCATCAGGCCTCAATCTGGGCCAATCGTAATCTCTGAAATTTCTTTTTTACCCCGTTTTTATAAGTTGCAGCAGCTCCTTGGTCGAGAACCGGGCGCTTTGATCGGATGCAGTTAAAATCTGGTCAGCGAGGTTGCGTTTTTCCTGATGCAGACGGACGATTTTTTCTTCAATTGATGATTTTGTGATCAGGCGGTAGACGGTTACTGGCCGGGTTTGCCCGATTCGGTGGGCGCGGTCGGAGGCCTGATCCTCGATCGCCGGGTTCCACCATGGATCAAGGTGGAGAACATAGTCAGCCGCGGTCAGATTAAGACCCAAACCGCCGGCTTTCAGGCTGATCAGAAAGAGATCCGCTTGGCCTTCCTGGAATGCATTAATCTCATCTTCACGTTTAGCTTTCGGGGTCGAACCGTCAAGATAGCGGTAGGAAATCTTTTTGTTGTCAAGATATTCACGGATAATGTTTAAATGTTTGACGAACTGGCTGAATATCAGGGCCTGATGACCGCCATCCAGAAGGTCATCGATAATCCGGCCGAAGAGTTCAAGCTTGGCGCTCTCGATATCACTGTCGGGGGCAACCAGGCGGGGGTTACAGGCGGCCAGGCGCAGGCGGGTGAGTTCAGCCAGAACTTGAATTGAAGGTCCGGCCGCCCCGGTTTTTTTATCGCTGGCTTCTTCCAGACGTTCGATTGCCTGACGCCGAACTGCTTCGTAGAAATTACGTTCCGCATCACTCATTTTGACTTCAAGCATTACCTCAGTCCGTTCCGGAAGCTCTTTTAAGACCTGATTCTTTTTGCGCCGCAGAATATAAGGCTGAATCAGTTTTCTTAAATGGTCACGGGCGGCAAAGTCATGCCCGTGTTCTATCGGCAGGGCAAAGCGCTGGGTGAATTGTTTCAGTGAGCCTAATAATCCTGGGTTGATAAAATTAAACAGGTTCCAGAGCTCGCCGAGATGGTTTTCCATGGGCGTGCCGGTAGTTATCAGGCGGAATTTACCATTTAAGCTCATTGCCGCCTGAGAGCGTTTGGTATTCATATTCTTGATCGCCTGAGCTTCATCCAGAACAATGATTTCCCACTCCTGGCCGGCGATAAGCTGCTGTTCCTGCTGCAGCATGGTGTAGCTGCAAATCATTAAATCAAAGGGTTTAAGCCCGGCGATAGTCTCCTGGCGTTCCGGGCCGCCGAAAAGAATCGGATTTAAATCCGGAGCAAAGCGTTTACACTCTTTTAGCCAGTTGCCGCAGACTGAAGTCGGGGCCACCACCAGGGTCGGGCCGGAATCAGCTTTAGTCAGAATTAAAGTTAGAGCCTGGATCGTTTTGCCCAGGCCCATATCATCCGCAAGGCAAGCTCCAAAACCGAGATAAGCCAGCCTTGAAAGCCAGTTGAAACCCTCGACCTGATAGCTTCTAAGCTCAGTTTTCAGAGTCGTCGGTAGCTGCGGTGTAAAATCTGCGGCTGCTTGAAAACGCTGCATCTGATCCTGCCAGAGTTTGTCATATTGAACCTGGTTAAAGCTTTCCATGATTCCGGCGACTCCGCCCATAACCCCCCGGTGCAGGGTCAGGGACTCTTCATCTTCATGGAGATAGAGACTGAGCTCCAGGAGGCGCTCCCGCAACTTTTCCGTCAAACTGATAAATTCGCCGTCCGCAAGTTTCAGAAAGCGTCCGGTTCCAGTGCGGTTTTGTTTGAGGAGCTCCTTTAAGGAGATGACTTCACCCTCATCTATCTGCAGTTCACCTTCGAGCTTAAACCACTCCTGTTGCGATTCAACTCGAAGTTTAAAAGCTGAGCCCTGAACCTTCTTTTTTAAGCTGATTTTCTGTCCCGCCGGCCATTCACAGATAAGCCAACTGCAGGGCTTATCGAGCTCCGAACCATTTTGTAGATCCTGAATTTCAGCCAGAGTGTTAAGGCACTCTTCAAGATTGTCGATTTGCCAGTTCAGGTTTAAGTCATTGCTATCTAAAGCGGAACATGCAGCCAATAACTCCTGGGTACGGCGGGCTTCAAGAGTAAGGTCACGTTTTGCGGAACAGGTTTTTCCGGCAATAGTTGCAAGTAAATGAACCGGGCCGTTGCCGGGGGGCATAACCGGGCCGGCGGCACCCAGAGGTTTTACTTTAAGTTCAAATTGCAGGCCTTCTCCCATGGGGAATATCTGCAGGTAGAGATGATTGGGATCTTCAGAATCGATCTGGTCTTCGGTTTCGGAGAT
>JAOZKP010000031.1:8296-16448 GCA_029935295.1 bacterium
CGAAAAAGGTGCGGGTGGCCGACTAACTCTTTGAGAATATCAACCTGATCAAACGGAATCGTTTTAAAATCATCATTTTTACAGGCTTTACGAATGGCCTGACAGATGCGCTGATCCTGCCGGGTAAAGCAGGGGAGTTCGTCGCCGCTGCGGATTCTATCAAAAGCCAGGTTGCGGCCGTTACTCCAGCTGTTGTCAGGGTTACGTCTCTGGACTTTGGGGGTGATCTGGATGACATTGTCTGGAGTCGTTTCCAGAAACCAGGCCAGTCGATTGCCGGATTCAGGGTTTTCAAGTGATGCCGGTTGTTCGCGGTTCGGGGTAACCTGACGGATAGCATTCAGGGTTCGGCGCCAGGCCGGTTCAAAATTGATAGCCGGAGTCAGGGCTTTAAGGTTGGGTTCATGTGTCGAGGCAATGGTTTTTGTCTCCGGGCTGCCCGCACTTAAGGCCAGCATAGAGGCACACTCTAATGCAACCCAGGGGGAGGTGTCATTTTGAGAAGCGGTTGCCTGAATGTTTTTAAGTTTTCGGCGTTCACCATCGGCAATACAGCCGGTAAGCCAATAAGAGATAAGATTGTTAAGCATTGTGAAGATCGATTCTTCCGGGCGGGTTTCAATTCTCTCCAGACTAATCCGGGCGGCATCGCTGTTGCCGCGAAAAAAATGGAGCAGGGTTTCGCATAAGCGAAAAAGGCTGTTGGTGAAGGGATTGTAGGCAAACTCCTGTTCGCCTACATTGAGGGTTGTTGCAACGCTGTTCCAGTCGGTTGCTGTCTGGATATTGCCGGCAGTGATAATATAGAAAAGGGCGATCGGTGCATCGAAACAGGCAACTTTATTGGGGTTCAGGCTGCGGGCGAATTCAAGGTCAGCGGCGAATTCAGTAGCGGCCTGGGCCAGGTTGCCTTTCAAAGTTGAGAGTGCCCCCTTCAGGCCGCTGCCGTTAAAGAGTAGGCTTGCCTGGTCGTAGAGTTGTTCAAGTTCAGTCAGGCGGCCGCTTAAGAGCAGTTTATGGCTGTAGAGGAGAATAAAGGGTCGGTTTACCGCCTGGTCTACGGGAAATTGTTCGATGATGAAGTTGTCAAGTTCCGGGGTTGCTTTGAGATCTTCAAGGGAGTGCGTGATCGCGTCATCAAGGGCCGCAAACTGGAATGAGAGCGGGAACTTTAAAAACCAGTCCCGGTTAAACGGATAGAGAGTTAAGGCGGCGTAGGGATGGCGAAATCTAGGGTCGTAAGCGGTCTGGTAGAAAATCGGTAGAGCCTTTTGCAGGTTTTCAAAGTCATGGCTTAAGAGGGCCAGGCGAAAATCACGCAGGGCTTTCGCCGAGCTGTTAAAGGTATCTTTCGCCTGGGCGTCACTGTCGATGAAAGATGAGCGAATCAGCTGCCGGCAGAGCTCTAAAGCCCGTTTATCCAGGGGGCGGCGGGCTACCTGTTCAAGAATCTCCGGATGACAACGATTACGGTTGTCAAGCAGTTCCAGCTGTTGCAGTTGAGAGTGTTGCCGGGCGGCATCGTCATGGTTCCAGCGGTATCTACAGCCTGGAGCTTTGGCCAGAGCTTTAATGATGCGAAAAAGTTCTTCGCGGGGCGTATCACTGTCTAAAAGAGCGGTAACCTGAAGAAAAAACTTCTCTTCATTGTCAAGCTGATTAAACCGGGTAATTGGCGGTAGGTCGGCAGGGTTTATATCTTCTTGGTTTTGCGTTGAGTCTAGTGTATTCACTTAATATTCCAGGGATGCGGTAAAAAAAGTTTCTCATAAAGAGAGAAGGCGTAACGGTCGGTCATGCTGGCGATAAAATCTCGCAGGTTCTCTTCTAAAGTTGCGTCTTCAAGATAGGCTGTATAATATTTTATACGTAGTTCTTTGGGGTGTTCTATAAGGTAGGCGTAGATCTCTTTTAAGAGGCGGCTGGCTTTTTTGAAATCACGATAGACTATCGGACTCTCATAAACCCGGGTGAAGAGAAAAGAGCGCAGGTCGGTCATCGCCTCTAATATCTCAGGTGACATCTGCAGGCTGCCGGGCTCTATGCGGCTTATATCGATAATATCAGTTACCATCGTATTGATCCGCTGCGGATGGGTTTCACCTAAAATTTTGCGACAATTTCTGGGAATCTCATTGGCAGCAATTGCCTGGGCCCGGATTGCATCATCCAGGTCATGGTTGACGTAGGCGATAATGTCCGCCAGGCGGACGATACGGCCCTCTAAAGTAATCGCTGTATGTTCCAGTGCCGGTGAAAAAATTTTACCTTTGCCTTTGGAGTGTTTGACAATGCCATCGCGCACTTCAAGGGTTAGATTAAGCCCGGCACCATCTTTTTCGAGAATATCAACTACCCTTAAACTTTGTTGGAAATGACTGAATCCTCCCGGATGGAGCTGATTTAAAACAGCTTCTCCGGCATGGCCGAAAGGGGTATGTCCAAGATCGTGGCCTAAAGCGATAGCTTCAGTCAGATCTTCATTCAGAAACAGGGCTTTGGCGATTGTCCGGGCAATCTGAGAGACCTCAAGTGTATGCGTCAAACGGGTCCGGTAGTGATCACCGCTCGGAGTCAGGAATACCTGGGTTTTGTATTTTAAGCGGCGAAAGGCCTTTGAGTGAATGATACGGTCGCGGTCATGCTGAAAAGCCATGCGATAGTTGCATTCCGGCTCTTCATGAACCCGGCCGCGCGAAGCAGCACTAAAGGCCGCATCCGGGGCCAAAAGTATCCGCTCGCGTCCTTCCTGTTCACAACGGACATTCGCATACGAGTTCGTTATATCTGGTTCAGCGTTTATCAATTGGTGTAAATTCCCGGTTGAAGGTTCCGGTGTATAATGCCCGCGGCCGGAAAATCCGGTTTTTCTGGATATACTCCAGAACCCGGGCGGTCCAGCCCGCAACCCGGCTGACGGCAAAGAGCGGTGTGAACATCGCCGGATCAATGCCTAGACGGGTGTAGATAACCCCGGAGTAGTAGTCGACATTGGGAAAAATTTTCTTCTCCTGCGCGAGTGAGCTGATGACCTCATCTTCGACTTTTTCAGCCGTATTTATGAGATTCTGAATGTCACTGGCACAGCCGGAACAGTGAAATTTAGCCAGAGGTCCCAGAATTCGGGCCCGGGGGTCATAGGTTTTATAAACCCGGTGACCAAAGCCGGGAATTTTTTCGTTTTTGGCCAGAGATTCTTTAACCCATTTTTTGGCATTTTCAGGACTGCCGACTTCGCGCATGGTATGTAGAACCCGTTCGTTGGCACCGCCATGCAGCGGGCCGTTCAGAGCGGCAATGCCGGAGCCGACCGAAAAATAGATGTCAGACATCGTCGAGGCTACCACCATCGAAGCGAAGGTGCTGGCGTTCATGCCGTGATCGGCATGGAGAATCAGAGCTACGTCCAAAACCCGTTCTTCAATCGGGGTCGGCCGCCGACCGTTCATCATATAGAAGATATTGCCGGCATGGCTTAACTCGTTCAGCGGTTCATACGGCATCATTCCCTGACGCAGCCGGGTAATGGCCGCCGTAATTGTCGGTACACCGGCAATTAGGTGATAGCAGGCTTCAAGGCCGCTGGCATCGTCGCGGTTTGATTTTTTACTCTTTTTCTTGCGCTGTTTTTTCTGTTTGAATTCGTAAATTGCCCGGCGCTCACCACTCGGCTTGGTTTCCATGGCAATTGAGTCTTCATCGGCGCTGATCGCGTCGTCAAGACCCGGTTTGGCTTCTTCTTGGTCGAGAATAGTAAACTCCTGACGCATAAAAATGGTGCCCATCCGCAGAGCCGCCATGGCGTTCATCTTTTCAACCGGAAAGCTCATTAATAGCCGCAGGGTTTGATTCATATGGCGGTAATTGACCAGTTTTTGTTCGTAGGCTTCCAGCTCTTCCGCGCTAGGTAGGTGGCCGTGTAGCAGCAGGTAGGAGACTTCCTCGTAGGTCGAATAAGCACAGAGTTCGAATATATCGTAACCCCGGTAGGAGAGCAGGCCGGCGCTGCCGTTAACATAGCCGACTTTGGATTCACAGGCGATAGCACCCTCAAGGCCGGGGCCGATAGTACAGTCAATTGGCCATTTAGCTGATTTTCCGGTAGCGGCCTGTTTGCTGACAACCCCGATTTCAGCCCGGGCTTTGGCCGCGGCATCGAGAATAAGTTCGGTAATCTCAGTTGTTTCTTGATGTCTATTGCGGTTCATGTTATCTCTCCTTTATAATGAAAATTCATTTTTACTAAAGCTCCGCCGCGGGTAAATGAATGTTCTGGTCTCTGGTTTTTCGCACTCTTAAAAATGGCGGGCCAAAAGGGAAACTTACTATATTCTTTATGTTTTTGTCAACTGTTTATTGTTGTTTGAGAATTTATGAACGCAATTGAAATTGAAGATTTAAGTAAAAGTTACGGTTCATTACAGGCCCTTGATAAGATTGTTTTGGCAATTCCCGAGGGCTCTTTTTTTGCCCTCTTAGGGCCGAACGGGGCCGGAAAATCAACCCTGATTAACATTCTTGCCGGCTTAACCCGGGCGACTTCCGGGCGGGCTGCGATTTTAGGTCATGATGTGCGTAAAGAGTGGCGCCAAGCCCGGGCAAAACTCGGGGTTGTACCCCAGGAGTTGGCTTACGACCCTTTCTTTACGGTTCGTGAAATGCTGACTTTGCAGTCCGGTTATTTTGGTTTCGGTAAAGAAAATCGGGCCTGGCTGGATGAGCTTCTTGAAACGTTGGGGCTGGCGGAGAAGTCCGATACTACTATGAACCATCTTTCGGGCGGCATGAAACGCCGGGTTTTAATTGCCCAGGCTTTGGTTCATAGACCGCCGGTTGTGATTCTTGATGAACCGACCGCCGGCGTTGATGTCGCGTTAAGAGCCCAGTTGTGGGCATTTATGCGCGATCTTAATGCCAAGGGGCATACGATTATTTTGACGACGCACTATCTGGAAGAAGCCGAAAATATGTGCGAAACGATCGCCATTTTAGACCGGGGCCAACTCGTAGTCAACACTGCTAAAAAAGAATTATTGAGCCGCCACAGCTGGCGCCAGTTGCGGCTTCAGCTATTGCCGGCGAGCGGGCTTGATCTTCCCGACAGTCTTGTCGAAAAACAGGTAGCCGCTCCCGCCGGCGAGCTGCTTCTGCGGCTGCACCGGGAAGAGGATCATATAGGTGAGGTTTTGACGGCCCTGGCTCAGGCCGGGATCAAATTTTCCGACTTAAAGATTCACGAACCCGGTTTGACCGAGGTTTACAGAGAATTGACCGATAAAGGTAAGAATCATGACTAACTTTTATGGATTTTACACTCTGTTGCTGCGGGAAATCTGGCGCTTTCTTAAAGTGGCGGTGCAGACAATTCTGACTCCGGTGATCACGGTCCTGCTCTATTTGCTGATTTTTTCTTCGGTGATCTCCAGTAGTCGGCAGATGTTGCCCGGGGTGAATTACCTGACTTTCCTGATTCCGGGACTGATTGTTATGGCGATGCTCCAGAACGCTTTTGCCAACAGCTCTTCCAGTCTTTTTCAATCAAGGTTGAATGGCAATGTGATTTTTGTTTTATTAGCCCCGATCTCCGATTATGAGATTTATGCCGCCTTTGTCGGGGCCGCGGTTGTCCGGGGCATTCTGGTCGGCACCGGGGTTTGGCTGGCAGCCTGCGGTTTCGCTTTCGTTCCGATCAAACATCCATTTCTGGCACTGGTTTTTGCAGTTTTATGTACCAGCTCGCTTGGGGCTTTAGGTCTGGTTTCGGCAATTATCGCTGATAAATGGGATCATATTTCAGCTTTTCAGAATTTTGTCATAGTTCCTTTTTCATTTTTAAGCGGCGTCTTTTTCTCAATCAAAGACCTGCCCCCGTTCTGGGAGCAGGCCTCACATTTCAATCCATTTTTCTACTTTGTCGACGGTTTCCGCTACAGCTGCCTCGGGATTTCCGAGATTAGAGTTGGCATGAGTCTGGGAGTAAGCTTTTTCTTCTTTCTCATCAGTTCATTCTGGGCGTTGTGGTTATTGTTGCGCGGCTATAATTTGCGAAGTTAGCAATTAAATACCAGCTTACCTTCCTCAACTTTGACTGTAACAGTACTTCCGTCGACAATCTTTCCGGCCATGATTTCGTAGGCCAGCGGGGTTTCGAGGAGGTTTTTAAGGGCTCTTTTTAAAGGCCGGGCGCCGTAGGCCGGGTCGTAGCCGGTTTCTGCAATAAAAGCGATGGCCTCCGGGGTGAGATCAAGTTTAATCTCTCTCTCAGCCAGGCGTCGGCCCAACTCTTTCAGCTGAATCGTAATAATCTTCTCCAGATCTTCGCGTTTTAAGGCGTGAAAGACGATAATGTCGTCAATCCGGTTCAAAAACTCGGGCCGGAATTCATTTTTCAAGGCATTAAGTACGGTCTGGTTGATCTTGGCTGCACTTTCAGCTGATGATTCCCGGCTCTCCAAATTTTCAATAATATAGTGGCTGCCGACATTTGAGGTCATAATAATGACCGTATTTTTGAAATCGACAACTCGTCCATGTGAATCAGTCAGGCGGCCGTCATCCAGAACCTGCAGGAGGATATTGAAAACGTCCGGGTGCGCTTTTTCAATCTCATCAAAAAGCAGAACCGAGTAGGGTTTACGACGCACGGCTTCAGTTAATTGTCCGCCTTCATCGTAACCGACATAACCCGGAGGCGCCCCGATCAGGCGGGCGACCGCGTGTTTTTCCATATATTCCGACATGTCAATCCGGGTCATATTGCTTTCATCGTCGAAGAGAAACTCAGCCAAAGCCTTGGCAAGTTCGGTTTTACCGACCCCGGTCGGGCCGGAGAAGATAAAACTGCCCAGCGGCCGCAAGGGATCATTAATTCCCGCCCGGGCCCGGATTACGGCATCGGCGATGGCGTTGACGGCATCCTCCTGACCGATAACTTTTTCGTGCAGATGTTCATTCAAATGCAGCAGTTTCTCACGTTCACCCTCAAGCAGTTTGCTGACCGGAATCTGCGTCCAGCGGCTGATGATTTCCGCAATATCCTCTTCGTCAACCACCTCTTTCAAAAGGGCGCGGCCGCTTTTCTGAATCTCGAGAATCTTATTGCGGGCATTTTCGCGCTCTTTTTCGAGACTGGCGAGCTTATCGTATTTAAGCTCAGCCGCCTTGTTTAAGTCATACTCCCTTTCAGCGTGTTCGATTTTGAGTTTAACCTCCTCAATATCCTTGCCGATTTTCCGCAGGTTAGCGATCATCTCTTTTTCCAGCTGCCAGCGGGCGGTAACCGATTTATTTCTGCTCTGCCAGTCGGCAAGCTCCTGCTCAATCTTTTCCAGGCGCTGGCGCGAGGCTTTGTCTTTATCTCTTTTTAAAGCCTCCCGTTCAATCTCAAGCTGCATGATCCGGCGGGTAATCTCATCAAGTTCACTCGGCATACTGTCGATTTCAGTCCGCAATTTGGCGCCGGCCTCGTCGATCAGATCGATTGCTTTATCCGGCAGAAACCGGTCGCTGATATAGCGGTGTGACAGGGTTGCGGCGGCAACCAGGGCCGTATCCTTAAACTGGATTCCGTGGTGGACTTCGTAACGTTCTTTCAACCCGCGTAATATCGAAATAGTATCCTCGACCGTCGGCTGGTTCACCATGACCGGCTGAAAACGGCGCTCTAAAGCTGCATCTTTTTCGATGTAAAGCCGGTACTCATTCAGGGTTGTAGCGCCGATACAGTGAAGTTCGCCTCGGGCAAGCAGGGGTTTTAAGAGGTTGCCGGCATCCATTGAACCTTCGGTTTTGCCGGCACCAACTACGGTGTGGAGTTCATCAATAAAGAGGATTATATCACCGGCGGCTTCTTTAACTTCATTTAATACCGCTTTTAAGCGCTCTTCAAATTCACCGCGAAACTTGGCTCCGGCAATCAGGGCCCCCATATCGAGTGAGATCAGGCGCTTGTTCTTCAGGTTTTCAGGGACGTCCTGAACAAAAATCCGCTGTGCCAGTCCTTCGGCAATCGCGGTTTTACCGACGCCGGGTTCACCGATTAAAACCGGATTGTTTTTGGTTCGGCGTGAGAGTACCTGAATAACCCGGCGAATTTCATCATCGCGGCCGATGACCGGGTCAAGTTTATCTTTGGCGGCGGCCTTGGTCAGAT
>JAOZKP010000199.1 GCA_029935295.1 bacterium
AGATACTCGTCACCTTCTGGCCAGTCGGACATGGAGTCAAGAGGATACCAAGTATCTGAGTTTATGCCTGCCCAGCCGTAGTTCATGTGGTACATTTTTACATCACCTACGATTTGCCAACCATCTCCGACGATGGAGTGGCCAGGTATACGATAGTGTACGGGGCGGTTATAATTAAATTCATTTCTCATCAGGGAAAACCAATCCTCAGCAGAGTAGGCAATGCGAGAGTGTCTCTGTACGGAGGTGGAGTAGCGATAGTAATTTTTGTAAACAGTTTCCATGTTTGAGACGTATGATAATGACTCCTCACATCCATACAACATTATTGCTGCTGCCCCGACCTCATAAGATAATTCCGCCACTGCAGCCTGCTCGACAGCGGGAGAAGCCGTGGTAGCATTGTCTGACATATTAGCCCAATCATAAGTATCGCTATAATTTACACCTCCGAAACTGCCTGAGCCATAGGGAGGCCAGTTCCAGTAACGCATGATCTGGGCCCCGGAGGTGGCTACGCAACCCACTAAAGCATGGCCATTAGAGTGACTGCAACCAAGTTCCGGACAATCATTGTTGTATGGTGCCGTTTGGTGCCAATTGGTTCTAAGCAGTACCTCACCCTCTTGGTACATTGCTGACCTGCCACCTGTTCGTAACTCTCTTTCAGGGGCCTGTGCAGGGGCTGCCAGAAAATTAGACAGATCACCATTTATCAAAGCATTCCAGGTGGGACGGTAGTCAATTTCAAAGAGATCATCGGGTATGGCAGTCTTATTCCCCCTGACCTCAATACGTTTAAGGAGGCGCTCCATTCTACCTTTTAATAGATCTGCCATACCCTCTTCGGAGAGAGGGTCAAGCTCACTGGTTGCGGAATATGCCTTTACTGGAGCCATCTCCCGGCGTCGGGAAATGATGATGTAACCTTTTGGTTTCACCCTGCAAAAATAACCCAGGTGGTATCCTTTACGGGATAAGTTGACAATTTCAACAATCTCTGCTGTCTCGGAAGTGCCCCAACTACCCTTTTTCGCTATAATTACTGCGATCCAGTTTTTGGCCACCGTGAGGGCCACATCTTTGGTGACCGGCTGCGCCATGAGGGAGGCACTACTGCCCAGGAATAATACTAGAATAAACAGAAGTGATATAATTCGTTTTTTCATGTCAGCATCGCCTTCTATTGTAATGTGACAAGTACGAGAATTTGCCCCTTACAGCCTTTGTCAATGGCTTCCATCGCCTTTCCGAGAATCGCCCCATGACTGCGAGTGTAATCAACCGCTTTCATAGCATATCCGGGAAGGAATGAGGTTGTCAGCAGATCCCCGGTTTTGATTTCGGCCAGAGTTGCATCAACATTGCAATAGACCCTGCCAGCCAGGGCAACATCGTGATCAAATTGGTCGGCTCCGAGCCGTACTCCGGTACCGAGTCCCTTGGCCCCGGCAACAATGCCAGCCACTTTTGTGTCGTAGGCAGAATCGCTCAATTTCAACTTTCCAGGGTTATCAGGATCGATGATCATCACAGAACCTCTTTCAACAATTTCTGCGGTTGATACGTCAAAACCCTCGGCATAATCAAGTCCCTCACCGATCTCTACAACGGTGGTGCCATCGGTGGATCGGATACGTACTCTGCCATAGAAGTCCCCAGCATAACCACTCTCTCCATAAGCTCGAATACCTATACCCGATGCCCCTAATCCTCTAAAATATCCACCATAGCTTTCAGATCCTTGACGGGATTCACCAAACACTCCGTATGTAAGCCCGGTATCACTGCCAATAGCATAGGACTGGGAGCCATAGGTGGTGCCAGAGGTGCCATAATGGGAAGCATAGTGGTAAGCACCACTGAGTCTGCCGGTGCCCCTAGCAAAAGCTGAGCTATACATGGCATACGCAGAACTGTTATTGCCTTCTGGCAGATTTGTATGGGATTTTAATCCATAGGCGGTGCCACTGACTGAAGTAGCTGTGCTGTATAATCCGTAGGCGGTTGAGTTACCTGGTGAGCTTCCATCAAAATAGCCACCGTAATTGTAACCTCCTGCATTCAATGATCTAGCATAAATACCATAATTATTCGAAGATCCACCATCGCCGTCAGCGACTGAATATAGAGAGTAATTGTTTTCACTGTCATCATTATTCCAGGCATAGACACCCACGCCATCATCTCCTGCGTTAAACTTTACCCCCAATACACCAATATCTTCAGGCTTAAAAGGAAGGCCAAGACTGCAACTAGCGGGAGAAAAGAAACCCAGATAACCAGCGGCGTACTCGGTTGTGTCGTACTCGTTTGCACCTTTGATAGCTGCTCGCCCGGAGACATGCGTGCCGACATCAAGCTTCCCGGTCATATAGTCACCACTAACATTGACAAAGCTATGATAGAGATCGGAGGAAAGGTTAGATACGACGATAGTATTGTATGCTATCTCACTGGAAGTAACTGAATTGGCAGCGAGATCTGCGGCGGTAAGGGAATTATCTCTAACTTCAGATGTGCCGACGGAACCAGCAGCAAGCTCAGATGATCCGACTGAATCAACAGCAAGATCGTCAGCTGTAAGAGAGTTATCTTTAACTTCAGATGTGCCGACAGCACCAGAGGCTATTTCAGTGGCAGTTACTGAGTTTTCGGACAAAGTACCATTAGGCCAAGAGTTACGAGATTCACCCCCCAGATTAATCGATTGTGTACCCATATTAAGCAAACTGCCCAGGGTAACTCCGGTATTATCGATAACCAAGGCCGACTCCCCTGCGGTTCTCAAACTTGCCTCGACCAAGCTTATACTGCTACCCACCAACTCGTTAACCGTGCCTATTTCACTTAAGTTGAGCCTAGGAGTCATGGTCTGACCATTACTTTCTACTTCAATCCACATATCTTCAGTTGTAAGTTCAGAGGTTCTTTTTTGAACCGTTATCTTCCCCTTCTCAAATGTGAAGAGGGATTTCTCCAGCCCTGTAAAAATTTCTTGCTTTTCCTCAAACAATAGATGGCCGCCGAACTCGTCATCATAGATGCGCAAGGTCATTTTAACAGTTTGTTTGGCACTCAGTTTTTTACCATTTTCAAATAGTTGCCCGTCCAAAATCAGAGATGCATGACAAAAGTTCCGTGTAGACAAGGATGCTACCAAACAGATGGCTATAATAAAAAAAATGAAGCTACGTTTTGAACACATAGGCAAATTCCTCCGTTGGCAATGTAAAACAACAAACCTTTACGAACTGTTTCTCCAGTTTTGACCACAAAAAAACAGCTAAGCTGCTCTTATAAAAAAGGCAACCCAGCTGTCTTTCAGGTTTTGGAGACAAGACCTGTGGCTTTCCGACCCCGTCTTTCAGCGGGAGTGGCTTTTGTAATAAGTTTTCTATCTGTTTTAGTATGTAACTTCCACAAGAAAGTCAAGCTGAATTGGCTAACCTTGTCACTGGCAACTTCAACTTCAGAGCCATACTGTAAACTTGAACTTCATCGTAGGAAGAAGCTGCTTTCTTTATTAAATTCTTAACATTCTGATTTGGAGATGTATCGTTCAGTCCGTTGAAATATCCCATAAAAACCCACTTTCATTTTAACAATTTATAAAGGCAAAGTGAGGTTTTTTAATTCCAAATAGCCACCGAACCAGCATAATCAAACCGGCAGTCATAATTCAGACAATGCAATTTCAAACTGTCCTCACAGTAACTTCTTCACACAGAGGCTACCTCAATGGCGTGAAAAGTGCGGAATTATTTGAGAAAGTGACTCTCCTGCGAATTACTTTCTCCAATAATTGTTGGCTTCGGCAATAATCTTAAACTCCATAGACACCAATTCAACAGCTCTCATCAACATCATGGGATCTTCAGCATATATTTTTCTTATCCGATGTTTTGCCTCGCTATCACGCTGAATAGTACCGATAGTTTTTCTGACAATGGTGATAGCCAACATCCTACCTTCAAGTGGCGTTGCCGTGATTAAGCTTGGCATGTAATCAGGTGATTTAGGAGCAGGGTCACCTGCAATTGCGAAACCGGACAATGCCGTTATTGTGATGAAAGCGATGATTGCGAGTAGTCTTTTCATGGGTAAACTCCTGTCTAAAAAAATTTAAATACACTTTTGAACATTACATATTCAATAAAAACACGAACTGCTTGAATTATTGGCCGCTACAATTTGGGCCGTCCAGCAGATTAATCAAAATCTTCTGACAACCATTAGCAACCCGAACAAGTACTGTCAATCATTTTCACCAGGCGGAAAAAGGAAAAAAAGAAAAAAAGGGAATCCTTCGAGGAAAAAGCAAAATGATAAGATATTACCACTATCAATCTCAACCATCCGCCCAAGCTGCAACCTTGAGATTCATCGTAATAGGATATTTGCTCAATATACGTAACAAAATCCTGATAGTGTTATGTTTAGAAGTGTGGGCAGTATTAGATCTTGCCCTTGGTAATATCAACTCACAACAAGATCCAATAGAAACCGTTTTTACAAAATTGACTTCGACATCAGTTGATCGGTTAATATCAAACCCAGATCATTAAATGCGGGACAGCAAAAAATTAATCCGGGGAAAAGGTTTTCCAGTTCGTGCCATTGTAGACATGCAGTTTTCCGTCACTTCCATAATAGAGAGTTCCGCTTACCGGGTTAGTCGGGTTGGCTGTTTGTGGTACTAAAGTCAAAACATTATCAATCGAAACCGGCCCGTCCGATTTGATTCCTCCGGGACCGACATTCACCCCCCCCGTGAACCTGTAAGTGGTCCCCGATCCTGGCATTTTCAGAGACTTCAATACTGTTTGCAGCAATTGATCCGATCTGGGCCGTCGGGACATCCAATCCTGAGATATCAAAAACCTTAACACCAGGGTATTCGGAGTTTAAACAAGCAACATATGCGTATTTACCGGAGACGATTATATCTGCACCAGAACTATAGTCAGCACTAGATTTGCCTATATGGGTCGGATAGTACGGATCTGAAATATCGAGAATCTCAACCCCTTCATAGCCTGTAATATAGGCATATTTACCGCGCACCTGGATAGAGTTCGGGTACTGCAGATTCATTATACCATTGTCAAATACCGCACTTACATGAGTTGGATTTTCCGGATCGGAAATATCAAGGATTTCAACCCCGCAATCATTATATGCTGTGATATAGGCATATTTCCCGGAGACATAGATCGAATTAGCTCCCTCCAGCGCAAGTTCATCAGTTGTCTCGCTACTGTTACGCAGCGCCCCAACTTTGAAGGGGTCGCTCGGGTCCGAAATATCGAGAATTGTAACCGCGTCATCTTCAAATGCCGCGACATAGGCATATTGGCCAGAGACATAGATTGATTTGGCTCCTCTCAGCCCT
>JAOZKP010000605.1 GCA_029935295.1 bacterium
TACATGAATACCACCGGTCTCGACCACAGCGTCTACATGGGTACTCTGGCCGATGCCGACTGGGTGCTGGAGACCTTTGCTGATTTCGATGACGACGGTAACTGCGATATTTACCTACGTAACCATGGTAACGGGCAGATGGCAATCTGGCATCCCAATGATGCCGGCCAGATCACCTCCCAGTACATCGGCACGATTCCCGATATGAACTGGCAGATTGCCTGCTCCGGTGATTTCAGCGGTGACGGCTGCGGAGACATCATCTGGCGTAACGTTAACACCGGCGTTCTTTTTAGATGGACGTTCAACGACACCGGCTACACCGGCAGCACCTATCTGGGTACAGTAGCCGATGCCGACTGGGTAATCAGCAATCGGTAAACGGAATAGTTCCTCCTCGAATGATCTTTGCATGGTCTTTCCAGGAGGAGAATACAAAAATCAAATAATCTTTTGGGGTTGGAAATATCAATATGCGAATTCTGCTTTTCCCGATCTTGATTATGCTGCTGCTCCCTGGATTGTTATTTCCTGGAAAAACAATAGCATCTTATCCCCCCGATCCACTTTCTGATACACCATGGTCATGCGGTACTGCCGGTACCACTGACATCCAAACAGCCTTCAATGCTGCTCGTCATAAAGAAAATAGCGATCTGGGAACCAACATGCCTGATCTCACGCTGCCGGATCAAGCTGTATGGGATATTTTGAGTGACAGCGAGAAAGCTTTGTGGCTGGTAAATGCGGAACGTATGGATCGGGGCCTGCTGCCTCTTCATGGAGTCGAAACAAACGTTCGCCAGGTGGCACAATATTATGCGGACTATTTGTTGACTAATGATACCTGGGGGCATACCGCGGATGGGCGCGACCCCTGGGAGAGATTAAATGACCGTAAGGCCATTGCGGACTGTCACGATTTTCTGGAAGTTGCTGAAAACCTGGCGGTATTTGTTTCCACCGGGGATATAGCTTTACCCATTGAGCGGGCAGTATACCTCTGGATGTATGATGATGCAAACTCTTTCTGGGGTCACCGGCATGCCATTCTCTGCTATCCATATAATGACAACAGCGGAGAATCCGGCAAGGAAGGTTTTATCGGCATCGGGCGGGCCCACGGCGGCCCCTATAAAGGGCCGTTTGAGCATGAATGGCCCTGGGTTGAGATGATTGTTATGAATATTTTCGATCCCTGTTCATCCTGGGACTATGGTATTGTCAATCAGGCCGTCAATGATTTCGATGATGACAACATCTCCGACCTCCTGTGGTTTAACCGGAATACCGGTGAAACTGTCATCTGGTTGATGGAAGAAACAGGAAAAACCGGCAGCTTTGATCCCAGCACCGAAACCGATGCCAACTGGTGGGTTTTTGGCGGCGGCAATTTTGACGGCAACGGCTTTGCCGATCTCCTTTGGACCAATGAAACCACCAATGAACTGAAAATCTGGTTCATGGATATCAACGGCTTCGTCAGCGAATTGCTGCTTGGTTCCGCCGACCTG
>JAOZKP010000606.1 GCA_029935295.1 bacterium
ACTTAAAGCTTTACAACAACTTAAAGCTTTACATAAATGTACTTTTACTCTATGTATGCCCCTACTGTCATACTGAATCAAAAACTGTTCTAAAAAACTATGCGCAGTGAAGTCGAATCAGTCAAAAGAGAAGATAAAACCGAGAAATACTTTCTTTTACAACATTTAATTGAAACGATGAGGGTGTTAATGAAACAGACAATTCTTAGATTTTTTATCTCCGGCCTAATGACTTGTGCCTTGATCTTTTCAGCATTGCCGCTCCAAGCCCAAATGACACTTGATGGTTCGGGTAGTGTTAGCGTGAATGCTGTAGATCCAGTTCTTATTGCTTCAATTAGAGACGATGGTGACACAGCCCTCGCAGGTGCCACTTCAATCTTCGTTTCTGGTAAGTATGCTTACGTTACCTCCGAGATTGATGATGGAGTTGAGATTATTGACATCTCAGATCCTGCGTACCCTGAACATGTGGGGGCTATTTACGATGACGATGACACAGCCCTCGACGGAGCCTCTTCGATCTTTGTTTCTGGTAAATATGCTTACGTTACTGCCAATATTGATGGTGGAGTGGAGATTATTGATATCTCCGACCCAACCAATCCCACTCACGTTTCCAGCATTACCGATATGGTTGGCAGAAAACTTAGCGGAGCCCACTCCATTTTTGTCTCCGGCAGATATGCTTACGTCGCTTCACTTAATGACAGTGGGGTTGAAATTATCGACATCTCAGACCCGGCATCCCCCATTCATGTCGGTAGCATTGGAGATACTGGAGACCGCGCCCTTGGTGGAGCTAAATCTATTTATGTTTCCGGCAAATATGCCTATGTCGCTGCATATGTGGATGATGGGGTTGAGATTTTGGATATCTCCGACCCGGCAAACCCGACTCATAAAGGAGCAATTTTTGCGGCAACCTCTGATGCACTACTTGACGGTGCCGGCTCTATCTATGTTTCGGGAAGGTACGCATATGTCGCAGCCCAAGGAGATAATGCGGTAACAGTCCTCGACATCTCAGATCCTGAAAACCCCACTCATGTCAGTTCCTTCATCGATGATTCTATAACCAAAATGGGGAGCCCCAAGTCTATCTATATTTCGGGACAATATGCCTATATTGCTTCCGGATTCGGATTTGAAATCCTTAATATTTCCGACCCCGAAAACCTCACTCATGCCGGTTCCTCCTCCAGGTCATTAAGCATGTCTACCTACATCTCCGGAAAGTATGCCTATATCGCTACCAAGAGCGGTGATGATGGAGTTGACATTCTTGACATCTCAGGCATTGATGCCCCGGCAGCTTGTATTGGCAGTATTGCGGCAAGCACCCTGGAGGTCTCTGAAAACGCCCAGGTTGGTAATAATCTCCAGGTTAACAGTAGTCTCAATGTCGGCCCCGGAGGAATAAAGAGTGATGGCCCGGTCTCAATCACCCGCAATGGCGCCGATGATGACACAAATGCCATCTTGAAACTTTGCCGAACCAACACCGACCC
>JAOZKP010000607.1 GCA_029935295.1 bacterium
CACCGGCTACACCGGTAGCACCTATTTGGGTACGGTGGCTGATGCGGCTTGGAGGATCAGGAATCGATAGATGATTCAACCAAAAGAGCGCATTAACTTTTAATGCGCTCTTTTGGTTTATGGCCGGATGCAACAAGCAAAAATCCTTTTGAATCTTGCCGGCAGGATTGTTTTATGTATCAAACTCTTTTTTCTTGAAAATTATCTGGAGAAATTAACCATGAAAAAAGTAATTACCTTATTGGTCATGTTAATATCTTTGGCCTGCGCCTTCAATACGATGGCTGATATAGTTAATGAGCCTTGCAAGATATGCCCATCTTGGCAATATGGACTTCAGCTTGTCTATGAAACAGGAGGATATACTCCCCGTCCAAATGCGCCTGTATATTCTTGTCCAACGTTTGATTATGAATCAGGTGGCAGTTTTGATCGTTTTGGAGGGTATCATAGTGGTCAGAATGTTAATGGTGTATTGTTTAAGATATGTGATTGTGAGAATGCTGCTGACTTTAGTGTAAATAGCTCTTACGCCATACGGGCAACCATTATTGAACCGGCCTCAGGAGTGTATTTTACTACTGTAAATTTAACCAATCCCAGCAACCCGCATTCATGTACCCTGAATTATGATGGTTCAGCCATTTCGGTCACTGATGGTGAGCAAAAGATTTATGTATCCTCTCATCCTGACACAGGTGGGGTTGATTCATATTGTGTTTCCTCTTGTACTGAACCATCTACCGATTATGCTCTTGATTATTTTTCTGCGACACCCGGTAAAGCCTTATTTGAGCCGGAAATTTTTGCATATGAGGATTGTTGTCTGACCTGTGGGGATACTTTGGTAACAAGTGTTGAGACTTGTTATGCTCAATTTCTCAGGGCAAATATGCCGATATTACTAATCGACCTGCCAACATTTGTGTCTAGCCGTTATGATGATATCAACGTAGATTTCGGAACTTCAGTGGTAGTACGAGTTAGTATTATTGATACTGATGGCAAAGAACTTTGCTCATGTGATATTCTCGTTGGAAAATTTTCCCGGCCAGAGACTCCATTCTGTGATGACTTCGACGGTGACAGTATCTCTGATATTATTTGGCACAACATCATTACCGGAGATGGGGCTCTGTTCCTGATGAATGAAAATGGCGTAAAAGAGACAACTAATTTCTACTCCGGCTATGGGCAATTTTTTGGTCCTGGAGACTGCAATGACGATAACTATGCCGACTTTATATCGATTTATAAAAATACTAACCGGTTTTACATCTTTTTCATGGATGAAACGGGGATTAACCATACTAAAATGATTAGTAGTACTGGTGATTTGAATGATTATGATTTCTACGGTCCTGCTGATTTCAACGGTGATGGTTGTGCTGACATCCTCTGGCATCACAAAACCTTAGGCGAGTTGTACTTATGGTATCTGGATGATGATGGCTATGTAGGCGGTGCTTTTTTGGGAACAGTCAGTGACAAAAATTATCAGCTCTACGGT
>JAOZKP010000200.1:0-602 GCA_029935295.1 bacterium
GTCGGTAGCTAATCCCCTTGGTTACGCCAGTTGGGAGCTGACTCTTGCTTGGGACGGATTGACCGGCGAGCTTATGAATCCGGCAGCAGGGAGTGATGCTGGAGGTAGTTACCTCGAATATGATGTCAACTATGATGCAGGAGCGGACTTTTCGATGTTTTTTGACGATTATAGCGGGGTTGCGGCTCAATTTAATAATATTTTTGATTACGGTGATGATGTCGGTTTTGCTGACGGCGCAGTGGAGATAATCGCTAGAGTCACCTCAGGGACCGGGAGTGCACGGTTTTATTCCACTGTTAAAAATGACGGTTCTGATAACTACCAAGAAGTGTCCCGGCAGCAAATCAATATATTTTATGAAATCGTCGGCTTTAACTTTATAAATGATGCTACCAGTGATTTCTTCTTTTTAGAAAACGGTACCCCTCTGGATACGTTTTTCGACCAAGGGATTATAGCTTTCGCTACCGAAGGAGCAGACCGTCAAAACCAACGCTTATATCTTACTGGTGATAAAGCAGGTACGCTTCAAGCTTATGGCGATGGTACTTTTGGTCTCCATGCTGTCCCCGAGCCCTCCACCCTGTTGCTGATGGGTT
>JAOZKP010000200.1:612-5353 GCA_029935295.1 bacterium
GTACGGATTTCACCTTAGCCGGTGACGGACAAGGTAACTACTGGAATGTCCTGAACGCCGAAGGCGAGGGCACCTTTGGGGTGAACACTGTCCCCGAGCCCTCCACCCTGTTGCTGATGGGTTGCGGTCTGCTTTTTGCCGGCGGTTGGGTTCGGCGTCGCAAGGGAAAGATTTAAACTAAAGATTGCGATTTGAACTATTAAAAAAAGGGGAGCTTATTCAGCTCCCCTTTTTTAATTTTATTCTCCCTCCAGGCCGTAATGTCGCCGGCAATAATCTTTGAAAGCTGGCGGCATCTTCTCCCATAAGGAGCTCCGGTCCAGAAAATAATTCAGATCTTCTTTCGGCAGAGATCGGGTTTTAGAGAATTGTTTCTCATGGATTCCGATTGATTCGGTAATGAAAAATTTATACAGGTTGATCTCGTCGGGGAAATCCTGGTAGGCCTGGTGCAGGCGTTTGGTTGCGTCGACAATCTCCAACCTTTGCAGGATAGCCTGAAGGTCAACGAATTTCGGATAGGAACGTAGAGGACCGTATTCTTCGAAAGGAAGAATACGGGTATAGAAATCAGCGTGTTGCGGCCGAATAGAAATAATAATGTCGGTGCAGCCACAGCTGACAGCGTAACGGAACAGGAAACGGTAAACGGAGAACAGGGTGTTCATCGCCGGCAGGGACGGCAGGGCGGACAGGGAACAGAATTCAGCCAATTTACGTCCCTCACGACGCAGTATCTCCAGCTCCGGGTTGTAAATATCATCACTGGGCAGGCCATAGCTGGAGTCAAAAACGATACTGGCGGTACAGGAAGGTTGGCCGTCAAGGTAGGCCATCACCACCCTGGTATCTTCCAGCACATGAAAGGGAGTCAGCCAGAAACTGTGGGGCTGGGGACTGATGATGCCGGCTTCCAGGTAGCGCTGGTGGGCCAGGTGGAAGGCCTCGGCATATTGATCCCGGCTGCCGGCAAAAATAATTTTCAGATTATTACTATGAAGTGATTCCGCCACCTTGGAGATGGTCAATCGCCGGAACCGCCACCAGCGGTCCGGTTTTTTATGCTTGACAGTATCCATAGTGTTCCTTATTACTATCCTAAAGTTAGTTTTATTCAAACAGAAAAGGATTTTTGGCATATGGAAACCATCGCAGCGAACAACAAAAAAGAGCAACTTAGTTTCAATATCCCTGATCAGCAGAGTTTCGTGACTGCCGCCTTCCAGTCGAATATCGGGATTCTCAGCTCGGTGGACCAGAAGATCCTTCACGAGGCTCGGGTAGGCATTCCCGGCATGGGCGGCGTCGGAGGTACCCACCTGATAAGCTTAGTGCGGGCCGGGGTCGGCAATTTTAAACTCGCCGATTTTGACCGTTTTGAGCCCAAAAACATAAACCGCCAGTATGGCGCTAAGGTGAATAGTTTCGGTCGGTTGAAACTGGAAGTCATGACCGAGGAAGCCCTGGCCATCAATCCCTATCTTGACATTACCCCTTACCATGAAGGGGTTACCAAAGACAACCTCAATGATTTTCTTGACGGCTGCCAGGTAGTTCTCGACAGCATCGAGTTTTTCGCCTTCGATATCCGCCGCGCCCTCTATCAGGAAGCCCGACAGCGGAATATCCCGGTGATTATCGCCGCTCCCCTGGGCTTCAGCTCCTGCATGCTGGTTTTCCATCCTAAGAAAAGTCCCACCTTTGATGAATATTTTGATATTCACCCGGGTCTTTCTTCAGTGGAAAAGCTGCTCAAATTCGGCCTCGGCCTGGCTCCTCGGCCGACCTTCCTCAGCTATATGGATTTTTCCAGCATCGACCTCGGCGGCGGCCGGGGCCCGTCAAGCGGTATCGCCTGCTATCTGTGCAGTGCCATGGCGGCTATGGAAGCTGTTCGCATTATCCTCAAAAAGCCGGGACTCCGGCCGGTACCCGCCTATACCATCTTCGATCCTTACAAAACCAAACTGCGCCGTGGCCGCATGCCGGGCGGCAACCGCAATCCCTGGCAGAAACTCAAGTTCGTCATCCTCAAAAAACGCTTGGGGATTGGATAATCACCCGGCCACCAGTCTATTTTCTTAAGCTCAACAGGGCCGGTAGTACCAAGAGATCACACACCAAGGCGTTGATCATGGTAATGGCACACAAGATGCCGAACTGGGCGGTCGGAATAAAATTTGACCAGACCAGGATGCTGAAGGCTCCCACCAACAGTATGGAGGTGGTGGTCATCGGCACGCCTTTTTTTACTATTGCGTTGATGACCGCCGGACGGCGGGCTTTACCGGTAGCTCTCTCCAGCTGGTACTGGTGAAGATAATGGATCGTATCGTCAACGGCGATACCGATGGTGACCGCGGCGATGATCGCTGTCGCGGTGTTCAAGGGAATGCCGACCAGCCCCATAATACCGAGGTTGAAAATGATCGGCATAGTATTAGGTATAATCGAGATAAAACCGAGTGTAAAAGAACGAAAGACGATAAATAATACCGCAAAAATAATCAAAAAAGCAACCAGTAAACTCTGCACTTGGCTGTCAACGATACTTTTAATCAGTTTGTTAACCAGAAAGGTTTTTCCGGTCACTCGTATTTCGAGGTTGGAATCCGGGAAATGGGAAGCGATAAAAGCCTGCAAAGCAGTGATGTATTCCTTTAGCCGGCTGGAGCTGTGTTCAGTGACCCGGGCTGAAATGCGGGTCCATTGGTAATTCCGGTCGATGAAATTGTAGATTTCGTCACCATCATAGAGCAGCAGGTACTGGGCCGCCAACTCCCGACTGGCCGGTAGGCGGAAGAACCGCTCATCTTCATTGTGAAAGGCCCGGTTCATCTCTTTGAGAAAACTGTTGACCGAAATTATCTTACCCACCGCTGGCTGATGCTCCAAGTAGTCGGCTACCGCTTCGATGACCGCGAGATTAGCCGGCTCTTTGAAAGCATCGATACTGCGAGCCCGCAATGATATTTCCAAAGTGTTGACCCCGCCCAGGTAACGGTCGACAAAATCGGTATCTCTGGAGATGCTGCTGTTTGGGCGGAAATATTCAATGACGTTGGTCTCCACATTGATCCGGGTCGCCTGCCAGATGAATCCGGCAGTCAGTAACAGGGCCAAGCAGCAGATTGGCCAGCGGAAACGAACCACAGACGAGGCCTTTTGCTGCATCTGTTGGTAGAGGAAACCGCGATGTCGGCTGCGGGGAATGTTCCAGCCTAACGAGTTTCTGGTCCACATGATGCCCAGAGGGATGACCATCATGGTCAGGCAGTATTCAGCCAGCATCCCTCCAGCAGCGGCCAGACCGAACTGGCGGATGGGGGGGATCCGGCTGACCACCAGTGAGAAAAAACCGACCGCAGTTGTAAAACTGGTAAGGAAGCATGGGGTTGACAGATGGCGCATAGTCTGCTGTAATGTCGACAGCACCAATCCTGGTTGTCGATCACGCTGAAAAAAATCTGTGAACATGTGGATACTATCAGAAGCCGCCAGGGCCATCATCAGGGGCGGCAGGATTGCAGTCATCGGACTTACCGAACCGCCGACCAGATAGAGCAGGGCCATAGTCACCAGCAGGCAGAGGGTGATATTAACCATCGACCAGCAGACCGCCCACCAGTTGCGCAGGAAAAACCAGAAAAGCACGATGAGCAGCAAAGAAGTCAGCGGCAGGAAAAGCAGTAGGTCCCAGGTCATGTAGCTGCTCATGCCGACATCGGTAACCAGCCAGCCAGCCAAGTGGAATTTCTCATGGAGATAGTTTACCTGCGGATCGTCCAGTAATTTTCTAACCTTGGCAATCAGGCGGACGTCGTACCGCTCATCTCCGGGATGGGCTCGGGTGCGCAGGATGAAGAGGCCTGCACTGCCATCCGGTGATACCAGATTGCCTTCAATCAGGGTGTTGAACTGAGCCCGTTGGAGGATTCGGGCACTCTCCTCGCTGCCGGTCGGCAGCTCCTTTACCAAGGGATGGATATAAAAATCATCATCTCCGCCGACAATGTCATCGACGTTGGTCAGGCTGACAACTTCCTTGACTTCGTCCAGATCTTCAAAAGCCTTGGTCAGGTGGTTAATGAAGCGCAGGTATGTGGGGGAAAAAATTTCCGGGTTCCGGAAAGCTACCACCAGAAATTCATCCTCACCAAACTGTTCCTTGTAGTGGTTATAAAAATCTAGATCGGGATCATCTTCGATGATCAGTGATTCGATGGAAGTTTCGACTGGCAGACGCAGCAGAAGGACCGTACTTATGCCGGTAACCAACAAAAGTAGCACCAGGATCAGCCGGGGGCGAGTAAAAAGGAGTTTCACATAACTGTCGAATAGTCGATACATGATTTTTTTAACTTTGTGGTAAAAGGTATTGACCGGCCGTTGTTTTCCGGAGCCCGGCAAAAGCAGTGGTCAGAGCTTCTCGCTCACCTCGGTATACAGGACTCGTTGTTATTGAAAAAAACCAAGTGTTATCATCACCGTTGAAGAAATAGCAGCAGACCGCCACGTTCAGGTCGGGAACCACCTTGTAAACCAGTTTTGATTTGAGAAAACAACCCAACGGTAGCGTAAAAAGCGCCCCAGACTTTAGTGCAGACACATATCTATAAGTAACTTGAGTCGGGTTGTTATTTTCGGTCTTCAGCTGTTTAAAAATAATATTTAGCTTTAAGAGATATCTGATCATTGTCGTCGAAGGAGCCGAAGAGGGTGTCTTGATCTCCTTCAAGTA
>JAOZKP010000032.1 GCA_029935295.1 bacterium
TCACAGATATGTATTTGTAAATACAAGAAGACTGTACAGGCAGGTTTTTTGTATTTAGCCTATGCATAGAAGATCCCAGTCAGTCCATCTGGCTTAAATATACAAGTTTTGATTAGCCGTAATCATCTCATTCTCAAATCACCTATTGGCCCTCATGCATTCTAATTACATATACTAAACAAGAGCATACAAATAATAAAAAATACAATCTGCATTTTTTAAGTACGCCACTCAATTTCACGACATTCATAAAATTTACAATTCGTTGCCAAACCGCACAATTTAAAACTTATAGATTTCGTCATAATAATTTTTAGTGGGGTTCTATTAAAAAAGGAGTTAGGTGGCGTGATTAAGATTGAGCAGTTTTTGCAGGAGATTACGCCTGATGCACCATCCGGAGAGCAGAGCCTGATTTACGACCCGGACTTTATGGAGCTGGAAAAAATCTTAATTGAGGTGCCTGAGACTAAAAATGAGAGTGGGCAGACCATCAAGAAAGCGACTGTACCGGACTGGGAAGAGGCTACTAATTTAGCAGTCGAACTTCTCTCACGAACACATGACCTGCGAATAGCCGTTCACTTGACGCGCATACTCACAAGAACTGAAGGGCTTGAGGGATTAGAAAAAGGTCTGCAGTTGATAAATGGATATATTGAACAATACTGGGGCACCTGTCACCCTCAACTTGACCCCGAAGATGACAACGACCCTACCGAACGAATGAACATCCTCGCTGACCTGAATGATTACCAAAACATAATCGGCCCG
Organism: bacterium; assembly: GCA_029935295.1. GTDB lineage: Bacteria > Desulfobacterota > Anaeroferrophillalia > Anaeroferrophillales > Tharpellaceae > Tharpella. Next base: position 775 of record JAOZKP010000032.1, read on the forward strand.
ATTGTCAACAAACTTCCCTTATGCACCCTGCCTGGCTTAGGCACTATCCATCTGAACGAAATCCGCACGGCAATCGAAAACCACGAGGCTAAACCAAATCTGGGTGATATTGACACGATCTGTGCCGGAAATGACGTTAGAACCCTGCAAAACAGCCAGATCAAAGTCAATAGTTGTCTACACTTACTTGATCAATGCCGACAGCTACTCAGCGACAAGGTAGGACAAATCAATGCCGCCGGATTTGAACAATTACAACCTGTCTTAACTGAGATATCACATTTTTTCACAAACCAGGTGACGAAACTACAACCTGACGAGGTTGACATGGCAAACGACCCTACATCCACAAACCAGGTGACTGGGGACGAAACAGATAACCGCTTAACTCAGGGCATTACTGGTCGGCCTGATGTTCTAGAGGCTTTAGAAAAAATTTGCAAATACTACGAAACCTATGAACCGGGCAGTCCGGTACCGCTTCTTTTGCTGCGAGCTCAAGGCTTGGTAGAGAAAAATTTTATCGAAATCATAGAGGAGCTAGTACCCGACAGCCTTACTCAATTGAGAAAAATTTTATAGCTATATTCAACGTATCCAAAGTTTAAGCAAATACAAACAATAAACCAACCTTTAACCGAAGAACAGGAGGAAACCGATGGCCAGTAGCAGTCAAAAATTTATCGGCAGAAATCGCGCCCCACGAGTTCAGATTGAGTATGAAGTGGAATTATACGGGGCCGAAAAAACAGTTGAGCTTCCTTTCGTTATGGGGGTTATGGCTGACTTAGCCGGCAAACCGCAGGAAGGTGAGGAAGTTGAACCCTTTGAAGAGCGCAAGTTCAAAGAATTTGATGCCGAAAACTTTGACAAGCGCATGAAAGCGATGAAACCGAGAGCAGCATTTCGCGTACCCAATAAGTTAACGGGTGAGGGTGAAATGAGTATTGATATCTCTTTTGAGGATATGGATGATTTTTCTCCAGCAGCTGTAGCCAGCAAGGTTGATGGATTGAAAGAATTACTTGAAGCTCGTACTCAGTTGGACAATTTAATGGCTTACATGGATGGCAAGGGCAAAGCTGAAAATTTAATTGAACAACTAATTAATGACAAGTCGTTACAGGAGGCCTTATCTGCCAACGTTAAGCCTACTGAGACGGCCGAACCAAACACTGGGGAAGAGGAGTAGATCATGGCTGAGATGGAAAAATCAACCCAGGCCGAGGCAGAATCTCCAACTTTGGAATTGAACGATTTTCAGTCGTTGCTGCAACAGGAATTTAAACCAAAAACTGACCGGATGCAACAGGAAGTAGAGGGTGCTGTTCGTACCTTGGCGGAGTATGCATTGCAGGACGTCAGTTTGGTATCTACTGATGCGGTGCGAACGATAGAAGCTATCAAGGCGGCTATCGATCAGAAGTTGACTGAGCAGGTTAATGCAATAATTCATCACCCCGATTTTCAGCAATTGGAAGGCGCGTGGCGGGGCCTTCACCATCTGGTTTACAACACTGAAACCGATACCATGCTGAAAATCAACGTGTTACAGGTGAAAAAGAAAGAAGTCAGCAAAATGTTGAAGAAATACAAAGGTACACGCTGGGATCAAAGCCCTCTCTTCAAGAAAATTTACGGCGAAGAGTTTGATCTTCCCGGCGGTGAACCTTATGGCTGTTTAGTAGCTGATTACTACTTCGACAATTCACCTCCAGATACTGAGCTCTTAGGAGCTCTTGCCAAGATTGCTGCGGCAGCACATGCCCCGTTTATCACGGGTGCATCCCCATCGGTAATGGGAATGGAATCCTGGAATCAGTTGTCTGACCCGGCGGATCTGGCCAAACTGTTCGAGACCCCCGATTATGCCGCCTGGCGTTCCTTGCGCGAATCGGAAGATGCCCGCTACATAGGCTTGGCCATGCCCCGATTTCTCGCCCGTCAACCATATGGAGCAAAAACTGAAGTTGTCGAGGAGTTTGATTTTGAAGAAGACACCGAAGGGGCCGACAGCAGCAAATACACATGGGCTAATGCCGCATATGCGATGGCTACTAACATCACTCGAGCCTTTAAACTTTATGGCTGGTGCACACAGATTCGCGGCCGTGAATCCGGAGGCGTGGTAGAAGAACTGCCGGTTCATACCTTTCCCACTGATGATGGCGGCGTCGATGCCAAGTGTCCAACGGAAATCGCCATCGGCGGCCGCCGGGAGATGGAACTGGCCAACCTTGGTTTTATGCCGCTGAGCCATTACAAGAATACTGACTATGCAGTCTTTATGGGAGCTCAATCCCTGCAAAAACCTACAAAGTACGATGATCCGGATGCCACATCCAGTGCCAATCTCTCGGCCCGATTACCATATCTTTTTGCTACCTGCCGCTTTGCTCACTATCTGAAATGTATCGTTCGGGACAAGGTTGGGTCTTTCAAGGAGAGAGAGGATCTGCAAAAATGGCTGCAACGCTGGATAATTAACTATGTTGATGGAGATCCAATAAATTCATCCGATATTGTCAAAGCTCGTAAACCACTGGCTGGTGCGGAAGTCATCGTTGAAGAAGTAGAAGGAAATCCGGGTTATTACACTGCGAGATTCTTCCTACGGCCTCATTATCAGTTGGAAGGCGTGACAGTCGCTCTCAGTCTGGTATCAAAATTGCCGTCAGTCAAACAATAATGGAGTTCATTAACATTTAATAAAAGAAGGAGACACGACATGGCTGTTGATATTTTACTTGACATTGAAGGGGTAACCGGAGAATCCAAGATTCAAGGGTTTGAAAACAAAATTGATATTCTTTCCTGGAATTGGGGATTAACCAATTCAGGCGATATGCACAGTGGCGGCGGCGGCGGCTCCGGCAAAGTTGATGTCCACGATCTGTCCTTAACCAAATATATTGACAAATCTACACCGACGCTGACTAAAAGTTGTAGTAACGGCAACCACTTCCCTAAGGCAATGCTGACCGTTCGCAAATCTGGTGGAGATGCACCAGTTGAATATCTAACCTTGGAGATGAAGAAAGTCTTAGTGACAGGTATTCATAGCGGTGGAGGTGCAGGGGATGATCGCATCATGGAAGACATAGTTTTAAATTTTGCTGAGTATAAATTCTCTTATAAACCTCAAAAAGATGATGGTACAGCTGAAGCTCCGATAGATTTTGGCTGGAGCATGGAAGCTGACCATGAAGTTTAGTTTTACGTAATGTGGTTCCATGAATACATCTTAACTCTACGTATTCATGGAACCACAAATATTCAACGATACCCCAAGTCTGAACTTGTCCAGAAAGCTGTTTGATTCTAAATTGCAACATAGACACCAGCAAATAATTTGTCTTTCAATAATAAGGGAAAATAAATCCAATGAAGGCCGAAACATTAGTCAAAACAGGTGATTTGTGTGGTGCCTTAGCCGACTTGCAGGAACACATTCGCGAACAACCGAGCAATGGCACCTACCGTCTTTTTCTCTTTCAGTTACTGGCAGTTATGGGACAATGGGAACGTGCTTATGACCAGTTACAAGTTGCCAGTCAACTGGAGAATTCGCTTCTGGTACTAGCACAGGCGTATCGGGAAGTGATCCAGTGCGAGAAGCTTCGGCAAGAAGTCTTTGCCGGTCAGCGTGAACCTCTGATTATGGGAGAGCCTCAACAATGGATAGTACTACTTATAGAGGCACTACGATTGGAGGGCGAAGACCATTTACCAGCGGCAGCTCAACTCCGGGAGGAGGCTGTAGATATTGCTGAAGCCAGCTCGGGAAATCTGGATGGTCACCCATTTCAATGGCTGGCTGACGCCGATACGCGCTTAGGGCCGATTTTTGAGATCATGCTAAACGGCAACTACTACTGGGTGCCAATCTCACAGGTGCAACAGATCAACATCAATCCACCAACTGACTTGCGTGACCTGGTCTGGCTGCCGGCCCACTGTACCTGGCAAAATGGTGGGGAAGGTCACGGTTTTATACCAACCCGCTATCCCGGTTCAGAGAACGCTTCAGATTCAGCCATTCAATTGGCACGAAAAACTATCTGGGAAGAGCCTGAGCCGGGCATCTATCGCGGCCTCGGGCAACGACTACTGGCCAGTGATCAAGATGACTTCCCGCTACTTGATATCCGTGAGCTTACTTTTTCTCCGGCAAAGGTTAATCAATCCTATGGCTGATCTAATCAACAGTGAAAACCTGCAACCCTCTTTGCTTGATCGGCTTACCGACAATCGACCAGACAAACAACACGAATCACGTGACGAGCGAACCCTTAATTTTCGCCGACTCAAGCAATCTGTAGTACGTGATTTGGAGTGGCTACTCAATACTGGATCTTTAAGTCCAGCTGATGATTTAAGTGATTATCCGGCAGTGAGACATTCCGTCCTGAATTATGGGGTATCTGGTATAGTTGGCAGCCATGTCAGTGGCGTCAACCCGGAACTGCTGGTCAAAATGTTGCGCCAGGCAGTTATCGATTTTGAACCCCGGATTCTACCGGCAACGCTTTCCATACACATCATAAAATCAGACAATGGAAACCCTATGAACAATCTGGCCTTTGAAATTGATGGCCAACTATGGGCCCACCCGCTTCCCGAGCACCTGCATGTGCGAACCACTATGGATCTTGAACTCGGAACATTTGAGCTGAAGGCAAGTTAGGTGCATTACTGATGGATCCACGTTTGCTTGAGTATTATGAGCGGGAATTGCAACATATTCGTGAGTCGGGTGGGGAATTTGCCCGGGAGTTCCCCAAAATTGCCGGCCGCTTGGGGCTCGACAGTTTTGCCTGTGCTGACCCCTATGTAGAACGCCTGCTCGAAGGTTTTGCTTTTCTGGCAGCCCGGGTGCAACTCAAAGTTGATGCAGAATTCCCCCGTTTCAGCCAGCGCCTGTTAGAAATGGTATACCCTCAATGCCTGGCACCGCTGCCATCGATGGTAGTAGTGCAAATGCAACCAGATTTAAATGACGGTTCTTTGGCAACCGGATTTTCAATCCCCCGCAATACAGCTTTACGCAGCCGCATTGCCGAGGGAGAGCAGACCGCTTGTGAATATCGAACTGCACATGACCTGACACTCTGGCCTTTAGAACTGATTGAAACGGAATATCTGGCCAGTGCCAGTGCCGTAAAGGGAGCCGGAGCAACCAGTTGTACCGGTTTAAAAGCCGGGCTTAGGCTGCGCCTGAAATGTAGTGCAGGACTTAATTTCAGTCAATTGTCATTGGATCAATTGACAGTTTTTTTACGCGGTGGGAATGTTGCGGCCGGACTCTATGAGCAGCTGTTCAGTAATCTTTTACAGGTTGTGATCCGACCTGCAGGATTACCGACATCTTCGGCGCCAATCATCCTGCCGGCAACCTCGGTTAAACGTTCCGGCTTTGCCAATGATCAGTCTTTGTTACCCTATACACATCGTTCGTTTTCCGGCTATCGCCTGATCCAAGAATATTTTGCTTTTCCGGAACGATTTATGTTTTTCGAATTAACCGGTTTGCAATCCGCTTTGAGAAAGTGTGAAACCGACAGTGTGGATATTTTCTTCCAATTCAACCACAATGACAAACGTCTGGCTGAAGGAGTAAACCTTTCCCATTTTAACCTTTTTTGCACTCCAGCTATAAATCTGTTTCCTAAAAGAGCTGACCGGATTCATCTAACCTCCAGAACCACCGACAATCATATTATTCCAGATCGAACCCGGCCGACCGATTTTGAAGTTTACAGTGTGAACGAAGTAATTGGTTTTGGTAGTCAGGCAGATCATGAAATGGAGTTTTTATCTTTTTACCAAACTACTGACCGGCGTGATCTCGATGCCAGCCAAGCCTATTATGCACTATATCGGGAACCCCGGCGTACAACCACCAATCTGCGCAAAATGAAACGTAGCGCCAGAGCGGGATATATCGGCACGGAAGTGTTTCTATCTCTGGTTGACAGCCGGGAAGCACCCTACTCCAACAACCTGAAACAGCTCGGCATAGCTACTATGTGCACTAATCGTGATCTGCCCATAAGTCTGCCCTTAGGTGGGAAACAAAGTGATTTTACAATACTTTCCGGAGGCCCTATTGAAGAAATTCGCTGTTTAGCCGGCCCGACCGCACCCAAGCCCTCAAATGCAATCCAGAATGTATCCTGGCAATTGATAAGCCATTTATCATTGAATTATTTATCTTTAGTTAACACTGATGCTGAAGAAGGTGCTGCCGCTTTACGACAACTGCTGACGCTCTATGGCGATCGCAGTAACGCCCAGATTCAAAGACAGATTCAGGGTTTGAGGTCGATCACCACAACCCCGGTAATCAGACGTGCTACCGCCTTCGGAAAAACCATAAGACCCACACCAATTTCTTTCGGGCGCGGACTTGAAGTGACAGTTGAATTTGAAGAAGCAGCTTTTGAAGGTAGCGGCGTATCTCTTTTGGGGGCGGTGCTGGAGGAATTTTTTTCCCGGTATGTCAGCCTTAATTCTTTCACAGAAACCGTCATCAAAACAACTGAACGAGGTGAAATTAAGCGATGGCCGACGCGGATGGGCAGCCGAAATCTGGCTTAAATCAACGTTTAGCAGATTTGCAGCAACAGCCATGGTCCTATGGTTTTTTCATGGCCATGCGGCTTATCGAGTGCAATCATGCCGACAAACCACGCATCGGCAAATCCCGGCGACTGATAGATGATCCGATCAGATTGGTTCAGAACGTTGCCATGTCTTTTGAATCGGCAACTCTGACCGAATTTGAGCCGGCAAAACCTGAGCAGCCAGGCCGCTTAGCTCAGCGATTTTTCGGGTTGCTCGGCCCACAGGGGCCAATGCCGTTACATTTCACCGAATTTGTTCTGGATCGACTTAAACACCATCGTGATCCAACTTTCGGCCATTTTCTGAACATCTTTAATCATCGCATGTTGTCGCTGTTCTACCGGGCTTGGGCCAACAACGAACCGACAATAAGTCTCGACCGACCGGAAGCAGATCGTTTTGCTGACTATGTTGCATCTCTACAGGGCTTGGGTCTGAATTCTCTGCAGAATCGGAACGAAATTCCCGACCAGGTTAAATATTATTTTTGTGGCCACCTTGCCAATTCAAGTAAAACTCTGGAGGGTTTACAGGCAATAATCACCACATTTTTTGAACTCCCCTGCACTATCAATGAATTTATCGGCCGTTGGCAACCTGTACCGGTTCAAGACAGGTTTCTTTTAGGAGTCGATCCCGCCACCGGCTCATTAGGAAGTTCTGCGGTTTTGGGAGAGATGATCTGGAATGTGGATCAGACTCTCCAACTGCGCCTCGGTCCTTTAGATCACTCTGACTACCATTCATTTTTGCCGGGCAGTAAGCGACTGCAACTATTAGCCGAAGTAGTTCATAATTATATTGGATTTGAGTTTGCATGGGATGTTCTACCTGTACTCAAACAATCCGAAATTCCGGATTTCAGGATTAATGGCAGTTCTCATCTTGGTTGGACCTGTTGTCTTGGAGAACGGCTCTGGCAAGGTGATGTCGACGAATTGGAAATCAAGTTAATCGCTTAATTTACAACTAATGCGGGCGTTGCCCTCAAAGATAGGTGCATTTATCAGAATATTTTCTTGTAAAAACCAGGAAATATTCTGTAAGCCACTAAAACGCAGCATTTTTAGGAGTGTAATAAAATGACAGAAATCAGTCGCAGTGCTCTTTTTGGCAAATTGAATCCCCTCGCCTTTCAGGCTATGGAAAACGCCACCATGTTTTGTAAAATGCGAGGCAATCCATACGTTGAGTTGGTACATTGGCTGCACCAGATCATGCTCCTCCAGGATTCCGACCTGCATCGCATCATGCAATACTACACCCTGGACCTGGCACATCTGGCCAAAGATATGACTGCGGCTCTTGACCGCCTACCACGGGGATCAACCAGTATCCAGGATTTCTCCTCGCAGCTGGAGGAAGCAGTTGAACGAGGCTGGGTTTATGGTACCCTGATGTTCAAAGAGAGCCAAGTGCGTACAGGTCACTTACTGATAGGGATACTAAAAACCCGTAATCTAAATCACGAACTCGGCAGTATCTCACCGCAACTAAGAAAAATCAGTCCCGATCAATTGATGGATGAATTCCTGGCAATCACCGGCGGTTCACCGGAAGAAAAATTAGCTTCCTCTGACGGTTCAGATATTAATCAAGAAGCATATGCTGCCGGCTCCGAAGGCGAACCAGCAGCGGCCTCTTTAGGGAAACAGGAAGCCCTGAACCGATTTTCAATTGATCTGACTGCAAAAGCCCGCTCGGGCGAGATTGATCCGGTTGTCGGACGCGATGAAGAGATTCGTAAGATTGTTGATATCCTCATGCGCCGGCGCCAGAATAATCCGATAATCACTGGTGAAGCCGGGGTTGGCAAAACTGCAGTAGTTGAAGGTTTTGCAGTACGCATTGCTGCGGGTGATGTCCCACCGCCATTACGGGATGTTACTCTGCGATCACTGGATATTGGCCTGTTGCAGGCGGGAGCCAGTTTTAAAGGGGAGTTTGAAAAGCGGCTGCGGCAGGTAATCGATGAAGTTCAGGCTTCGGAAAAACCGATTATTCTATTTATCGATGAAGCACACACCCTTATCGGCGCCGGTGGTGCCGGGAGTGGATCTGGGGACGCGGCCAATCTGTTAAAGCCGGCCTTGGCCCGAGGTACGTTGCGAACCATAGCGGCCACTACCTGGCGGGAATACAAACAATACATTGAAAAAGATCCGGCCCTGACCCGGCGCTTTCAGGTGGTTCAGGTGACTGAGCCGGATGATGATAAAGCCATTGATATGATGCGCTCCATAGTCTCGGTTATGGAAGATCATCATCAAGTACAAATTATGGATGAAGCTCTGGAAACTGCCGTCAGCCTTGCCCGCCGCTATATTCCTGATCGACAACTACCGGATAAAGCGGTCAGCCTACTTGATACGGCCTGCGCCCGAGTCTCAATCAGCCAGGTAGCAGTTCCGGCCGAAGTTGAAGATTGCCGCAACCGAATCAAAAGTTTTGAGACGGAACTTGAGATTCTCCAACGAGAAGAAATTATTAATCCAGCCACAAATGAACGTAAAACGGACATTATTACAAACCTTGAAACAGAGAAAGAACACTTGACTGAGCTTGACCAGCACTGGTCAGCGGAGCTGAAACTTGTCACTGAAATTCTTGAACTCAGCAAACGCCTCCAGTCAAATAACATGCCGGATGATAATCCGGCAGATGAATCAACAACTGCTACAGAGGCACAGGAAGACTCTAAAATAGAAACCGAGACCTGTGAAGATGATGGCAAAACTCCGGAAGTCCTGCTCCAGGAACTGCGTCAACGACAACAAGAATGGCTGGAGATTCAAGGAGATCAACCCTTGATTTTGCCTACAGTTGACGCTCAGGCTGTCGCCACCGTAGTTGGAGACTGGACCGGAATACCGGTCGGACGGATGGTCAAAAATGAAATTGATGCCATTCTCCATCTGACGGAGACTCTGGGCCAACGGATAATCGGTCAGCAGCACGCTCTGGAAATGATTACCAAACGTGTTCAAACCTCCAGGGCCCGCCTGGACAATCCCCAGAAACCCATTGGCGTATTCATGCTGGCCGGACCTTCAGGGGTAGGAAAAACTGAAACTGCCCTGGCCCTGGCCGAAGCTCTTTACGGTGGCGAGCATAACCTGATTACAATTAACATGAGTGAATTTCAGGAAGCCCACACGGTCTCGACCTTGAAAGGAGCACCTCCCGGTTATGTCGGCTACGGGGAAGGCGGTCGACTGACTGAAGCAGTACGGCGCAAACCCTACAGTGTAATTCTGCTAGATGAGGTAGAAAAGGCCCATCCCGATGTCCATGAAATCTTTTTTCAGGTTTTTGACAAGGGTTTCATGGAAGATGGTGAAGGCCGGTTTATCGACTTCAAGAATACTCTGATTCTTCTGACCACCAACGTCGGCACCGAGTTGCTGATGGATATGTGTAAGGATCCTGAATTGATGCCAACCCCCGAAGGTCTTGCTCAGGCATTAAGAAAACCACTTTTAGAGGTTTTCCCGCCGGCGCTTTTGGGGCGCATTTTAACTATTCCTTACTACCCTCTCAGCCAGGAAGTGATTAAGACCATCGTGCGTCTGCAACTAGGCCGAATTGAAAAGCGTATCGTTGACAATTACACAATTCCTTTCACCTACGATGACGCAGTTGTCGAAACTATTGTCGCCCGCTGTACTGAGCTTGAGAGTGGCGGTCGGATGATCGATGCTATCTTGACTAACACCATTTTACCAACAGCGAGCCAGGAGATCCTCAAATGTATGGCCGACAGCCAACCCATCGAACGAGTTCATATCGGTCTGAAAGATGGCGAATTTACCTATAATTTTTCTTAAAGGAAGAGATTTATGAGCAGACAAAAATATTTGGCTCTTATCAGTTGCTTATGTTGCCTGGCTTTCGGGTTTTCGGGTTGCAGCAAAGGGATATTACCCCCATCACCGACTCAGGTGGTCCTGGAAATCGAGACATCAGCGACCATCAACCCAGACATTCAAAAGATTCCGTCACCGGTGGTAGTGCGGTTTTACCAATTAAAATCTCCCTCTAAATTTAATGAGGCGGACTTTATTTCTCTATATGAAAATGATGAACAGCTCCTTGGTGACGACCTGGTGCACAGCCAGGAGATCCTGCTCAGCCCCAAAGACAAAAAAAACATCGAATTTGAAGCTGAAGATAGCGTCAAATGCATATCCTGCATTGCTACTTTTCGACAACAAAATAATAGCCGATGGCGGGATTTAATCACAGTTGAACCTCACAAAATGACAACGATTAGAGTCTATATTTCAGGGACAACTATCAAAATGACCCCAAAGCCTTAAACCTTACTACCGGTATAACGTCATGGGAATCTTACAAGAGAATCGAGAAATCCAGGTGGCAACTACTGCAGGTGATGATGTTCTGCTGTTTTGGAACATGACTGCAACCGAGGAGTTGAGCCGTCTTTTCAGCTTTGAGATTGAGTTACTCAGTGAGGACCAGGAGCTGAACTTTGACGATTTGCTGGGACAGAAGATGACGGTACTGCTAAATCTGCCAAATGAAGAAAAACGCTACTTCAATGGGCATGTCAGCCGTTTCAGCCAGGTTGGACAGGCAGACAAGTTCGCCGTTTACCAAGCAACTCTCCGACCGTGGCTGTGGTTTCTGACACGGACATCAGATTGTCGAATTTTTCAAAAAATGACCGTACCCGACATCGTCAAAGATGTTTTTCGTTATTATGGTTTTTCCGATTTTGAGGAGAGGCTCAGCGAACACTATCGAACATGGGAATATTGCGTCCAATACCGGGAAACGGCCTTCAATTTTATAAGTCGAATTCTCGAGCAGGAAGGCATCTATTACTACTTTAAACATGAAAACGATAAACATATAATGGTTTTATCAGATGCTATTAACTCCCATGAACCATTTCCCGGATACGAAAAAATTGCCTGCAACTTATCTTTACAAACTGAGGCGGAAAGAGAACTTGGTGAAATCAGTAACTGGCAGGTGAGTAAGGAGATAGGTTCCGGAACCTATGCCCTGAATGATTATGATTTCACCCGTCCCAAAGCAAACCTTCAGGTCAAGTCATCAATAATTCGCGACCATACGGTAGCTAAAATGGAAATCTTTGATTTCCCGGGCGAGTATCAGGATGTGGACGATGGCGAAACCTATGCTCAACGCCGCATTGAAGAGATGCAGGTAACGTATGAACAGATTCAGGCCAATTCAAACGTACGGGGTGTGGCTGTCGGCAGTCTCTTTACCCTGGTGGGAGATCATAAGGATAAAGATCGCGAATTTCTGATAACGACTGCAAGCCATTCGCTTTTTTTAGATGACTATGTTTCGACTTCGGTTGGTGACGAACACGAGGTCTATCACAGTTTCTTTACCACAATCCCCAGTAAACAACCCTATCGACCCGGTCGCATAACCCCAAAACCAATTGTCCAAGGTCCCCAGACCGCGATAGTGGTAGGTCCCAGCGGCAAAGAGATCTATACAGATAAATATGGTCGGGTTAAGGTTATGTTTTACTGGGATCGTTACAGTCAGGCTGATGAAAACAGTTCTTGCTGGATCAGGGTCTCCCAGATGTGGGCTGGCAGTAAATGGGGTGGCTACAACCTGCCTCGTATTGGTCAGGAAGTAATAGTTGAGTTCCTTGAGGGCGATCCTGATCGTCCGGTAATTACCGGACGACTTTATAATAACGACAATATGCCCCCCTATGACCTACCGGGCAATGCGACCCGAAGCGGCATAAAAACCCACAGTTCTGAGAAAGGGGCACCCAACAATTTCAATGAAATCCGCTTTGAAGACAAAAAAGGTAGCGAGCAGCTCTACATTCAAGCCGAGAAAAACCAGGATATTCGCGTCAAGAATACCTTAAAAGAGTCGATTGGCGGAAGTTGCCATCAGACTATCGGCAAAGATTTTCGCTGCCAAATCAAACGTGACAATGATTTAACTGTCAAGGGTGACCAGACAGAGAAAATTGATGGCAGTATCTTTCGCGAAACCGGGATGGCAATTCATGAAAAAGTGGGTCTGACACACGCTCTCGATGCGGGAATGGAAATTCATTTAAAAGCCGGGTTAAATTTTGTGATTGAATCGGGATTGATGCTTACTTTGAAAGCTGGCAACAGTAGTATTACACTTGGACCGATGGGTGTCAGTATCACCGGGCCTATGGTGTTGATCAATAGCGGGGGGATGCCACCTGGTAACGGCGCTGGCGTTACTCAAAAACCTCCCCAACTTCCTTCTGGGGCAGACACTTCAGACCCGGCCGGCACACCGAATATCCCCGAGCCACCGGAAGGGGCACCGACACCGCAGGCGGCCGCATTTAAATCTGCGGCGATAGCTGGTTCTCCTTTTGTTGCAGGGTAAATGGTTCAATGATAAGAAAGTAACAAATTTTGTTAGGAGACTTATTTAAAACAGCATGAATACTCAAGATGTTAAGCGCTTAACTGAAATTATATGGCAGGACGCATCTAAAGATTCGTCTCGACAGATCTATGGTTTGCTGGACGCGGCCCGCAATGAGGGAATTTATCCTCAATTGCGAGAACATGCTCCGGCAGCGCTATCTCTGTTTCAGGGAAGCCGGGCCCGGGAATTGGCATTGGTGGCACCCTATCTGGTTCATTTAACTCCCAATGAATTATTTACCGATTGGTTACTGCAAAACGGGTGGGGCGATAAGTGGGGAATTTTATGTGAAACAGCTGAAGAAACGACCCTGCTGCGCCGTCATTTTCAAAAGGTTTTAACCGTCTATAATGATGAAGGGAAGGCTCTCTATTTTCGTTTCTACGACCCGCGGGTGTTGGGAGTCTACCTCCAGTCGGCCACCACCGAAGATCTGGAAAAAATATTCGGTCCGGTACAATCGTTTTATGTTGAAGGTGACACCCCTGACTCATTAACTCAATACCTGTTTTCTACTGGCCAACTGATAAAACGCAATATTGATTTGCCGTTAAGCGGCTAAATTTCAATTTTTAATTATGTGAGGTTACTATGCCACCAGCTGCAAGACTTGGCGATATGCATGTATGTCCCATGGTTACCCCGGGACTCCCGCCAATTCCACATGTAGGCGGTCCAATTCTGCCACCTTGTTGTCCAACGGTACTTATTGGCGGTATGCCGGCAGCAAGGGCCACTGATATGGCTGTTTGTGTCGGCCCTCCCGATATTATTGTTCAGGGCTCAGCAACGGTTTTGATCGGCGGTTTGCCCGCCGCGCGAATGGGAGACAAAATGGCTCACGGCGGCGTGATAGTAAGCGGCCTCCCTACTGTAATGATTGGAGGTTAATAAAACCAAGTAATTTACTTGATTGAACACCTCGTTTTTATAACTGTCTTTTTTCGTAGAATGATTAATGATGATCATAAGACCTGAACAAATTTTATCTTTTTCCCAGGCCGCCCGCTCTGGTTTTTTAGCTGAGACCCGGTCGCAGATGAAGAGTCTAGCACCTAAATCGTGTCAGAACATAAGTGACAATGTCTTACATAGTGCCATATTACAGGGTCTTGAGAAAGCTGAAAGTTATGGGTTCACATTAATCGGCACCATCCGGTTTTATATTGAAACCAGTTTTATTCTTGGGGTTAGCTTTGATACTGACCCGCAGTTTCCGTGGGCGGGGAAAATTCTTCAGGACACATCTATTACCGATGAAGTATGGCGGGCTGACGCCTTACATGAAGAACTTGAAAACTATATGTGCGAGGTTCTCGGAGAAAACCGGGAAAATCTCAAGCTTGCACTGCTGGCAACCAGCCGGGTTGCGAGACAGAAAATAAACTGGCAGAAAGAGCTCAACGAACAAAAACTGACTGAACTGGCGGAATGGGTCTATCCGCAAAAATTAAAAGCCTTGAACCAAGATGCTCATCATGAAATTTATCGGCGCTCGCAGGAAGCCGCCGGCGAACGCGGCATTCGCAATCATTATGGCATAGTTTTATGTTATTTTCTCAATCTTTTTTGTGGTCATAAATGTGCTGTAGATCCTCTCTTTCCTTGGCTGACAGAAGTGATAACCCATAAAGCGAAATCAGTAGATGAACAAGTACGACTGGTTGGCCAAACTGCTTTCACCTATATGAACAACAGTATTTCGAATTGGGAAACCGGATCATGTCTGGCCCGGGGCGGCAACCAGATACCGCTTCGCCCCAGCAAAAGGGAGAAGCATCTAAGACCATATGCACAAATCATTACCACGGTTCCCCATGATAACCCAAACCCACTCTTCGAACCCGAAAAATGGAACGACGATGGTCTCGTTCAAACAACAACCAACAGCTATGTTTATGCCCTGAACAAACAGGTTGATCAGAGTATAAAAGTTTCTGCAGTCACACCACCGCCCCCCTCGACGGAAGCCCAAGCTCAGCCATTACCACCGCCGCTATCTCCGGTGTTTACATCTTTAGATAAAGAGAATCTTATACGAACAATTCTCGAAGATGGCAAGCCTGACAAGATCATCCCCGCCCTGCGGTGTGCGGAAGATCAGAATGCTATGCTTCTCCCCCCGGTCAAAGATGGTTACTATCTGATGGCTCTGGCAACCACGTCACAAAATAGTTTTAATGCCGAATCCAACACCTTTTATCTGGCTGATTTTCACTGTTACCGCCAGGATTCAGATGGTGGCTGGTCACATAAACCCGGCAAAACCTCGGTGAGTCGCCTTGATAGTGATGAACAAACCATACACAATCCGGAAACTGCGGCCCGCCGCAAAGAGCTCGGCACCATCAATATTCCAACGGTTGGCCCGGTACCGGTAATTCTTGATTATGATATCTTTTGCGGTTATTTCTATATTAAAAAAT
>JAOZKP010000201.1:0-2869 GCA_029935295.1 bacterium
GATTGAGGCTGATTTAACCCATATTTACGCCCGCATCTATGAACGTGCCGAAGCCGCCCGTGAAGGTGCACCGACGCAGATTTATCTGCCGGTATAAAAATTTCTAACCAATTTAACGGGAGAGTGAAGGATGAGTGTTGAAGCTACAGTTTTTGAACCTTATCCTTTTAAGGTTGGAGAAAGAATTTTAAGGCGCCGACAGGGAAAACTTGAGGATTGGGATGTGATTGCCGTAAATGATAAAGAGATTACGGTAAAATGCCCTTTTCACGGAATGGAACTGACCTGGAAAAGAAGTAGTTTCTGGTACGGCGGCGAGACTGCGGCACCGGCTACAAACAAAGATTAAACACAAAATCTCAGCTCCAGCACAAATACCAGACAGATCAGCCAGCTGGATTGCGAGGATTATCGATCAAACTCATAATCCCGCGGATTATCCGAACTTCGCGGGAACTCATCGCCGCCCGGCCGAAGAGCCGGCGCAGATATTCCAAAAGATGGTCGGGATTGCTTTTATCGAGAAAATTTGCAGCTTCCAGAGTTGAGCGCATATGGCCGTACATCCCCTGAAGTTCAGTATGACTGGCAAGCCCGCCGCCGATTTTGCCTAAGGTGTTGCTGTCACTGACCCGGTTATTGCGCTCCAGCCGACTCAATTCATAGCCATACAACAGAACTGACTGCGCCAGATTTAACGATGAAAATTCGGGATTTACAGGGATTGATGAAAGAATATGGCTATGCCGGCGCTGCTCGCGGCCAAGACCAAAATCTTCGCGGCCGAACATGATTGCGACTGGGACTTCGTCCCCCAGATCCGCAATTTTTTCCGCCGTCTGAGTCGGAGTATAGACCGGTTTACAATATTTCCCCAAACGCGCCGTTGTTCCAACCACCAGATTAAATTCCGCCAAAGCCGTGTCCAGATCGAAGAAAATTTCAGCTTTTTCGAGAAGGTCATCAGCAGCACAGCTTAAAGCCCGGGCCTTATCAGAAAGATGGTCACAACCGGGAGATACCAAAATCAAACGTCCCAAACCAAAATTTTTCATCGCCCGGGCCACGGCCCCGACATTCATATCCAGCTTCGGTTCAACCAGAACAATCGCCAGCTGCGGCCAATTTAGAGTTATTGACATAAACGGCTCCGGTTGATCTCAAACAGAGTCACCGCCGCAGCAATCCCGACATTCAGAGATTCGCTGGCACTCGCCAACGGAATGGTTATCAAATGATCACAATGTTTCGCCACTAAAGGCCGCAAACCTTTATCTTCAGAACCTAAAACCAGAACAATCGCTGCCGGCCACTCTACTTGATAAAGATTTTCGCCACCGGACGCCACGGCCCCATAAATCCAAAAACCACGATCCTGACAGAGTCGCAGAGTATCTGCCAAGTTAACAATTTTACTTATCGGCAGGCTTTCCAGAGCCCCGGCCGCAGTTTTGGCCACGGTTGCCGTAATCGTAGCGCTGCGCCGATCCGGCAGCAGCAAACCTGCAACTCCGGCCGCCGCCGCCGTTCGGATAATCGCCCCAAGGTTGCGCGGGTCGGTAATTCCGTCAATAGCCACAAGCACCGGCGTTGCGGTCTCTTTGAATGCAATTTCCAACAGATCTTTCAGCGGCGTAAAAACAAAAGGTGTAACCTGTGCCGCCACGCCCTGATGCCGAACCCCATTTGCCAAACGATCTAATGCACTTGCCGGCACCTTTTTAACTGAGATTTCAGCCTTAAGCGCCCGTTCGCTAAGCTCATTTAAGCGCCGGGCACTATTTTCAACCAGATAGAGCTGCTGAATCCGCCCCGGATGCCGCTGAATAAGCTCAGAAACCGCATTAATTCCACATACCAACTCTTCATCCTGACTCATTTTACCACCTTTTAATTACACTGCTTTATCGTTCCAAAACACAAAAGCACAAAGAACCCAGAGTTTCCCAACGGGAAATTCTCTCTGCGCCCTCTGTGCTCTCAGTAGGTGAAATCTTCTAAATCAACTGTCTTTTAATGTAACAGTTTTTAGTTACCGAAAAGACGGGTATTGATAAATTTTGACCAACCGGACTGAGGTGTAGCCGCCGGTGCTGCTTTTGGAGCCGCATGGGACGAACCGTGCTGAGCCGGGGCCGGAGCAACATGTGCCGAAGGCTTAACATTCTCGACATTCGGCAATAAGACACATTTGCCGGATTGGGGACAACACTGATAACCGGCCGGCTGCCGGGACGGCATTACCGCTCCATGCATTGGACGGGTAGCCTGAAATTTTTTCGGTGCAGTACCTGAAATTTCACTCTTAAGCCGCTTTTGTTCAACTCCGAGATCATCCACCAACGCCTGCACTTTTTTAACCATTTCCGGATTGTCGGACAAAACCGATTTCAGGGAGGCAAGATTTTTGCGAGACATCTTAATTTTATTCAAGCGATGTCGAAGCCCCATAACCACCAGTTCATCTTCAAGAGCCAGAACCCGCTGCCCGACCTCTTTCTCTTCGGTCTGCAGAGTTGTCAGCTGGCGGCTTAAATCAACCACCTTTTTATTAAGCTTCTGACTGTTCAAAAACATGAAAACCACAGCCACAGCCAGCAAACATGCTAAGATTATAGCTATCAAAGGCAGCAGGTTAGAATTCTTTTTCTGCTCTTCAACCTTTACCGAAGCTTTCGCAACCGCTGCATTCTTTTTTTCCACCTTTTTTTCGTCAACTTTTTTCTCTTCGCTCACAAGCTTTCTCCCAAAATTCTATTCTTCATTTTAACGGTAATTTTTAATGTAATCGTAGCCAGTTTATCTTGAGCAGGCACTTATAACCTTTATTCGCTTCCGGGTCAAGTCAGAGAAAAATTTATCCCATTTC
>JAOZKP010000201.1:2969-5341 GCA_029935295.1 bacterium
AATCTCCGCCGTTTTATTCTCCATCAAAGCAATATCACCACGACTTTCCACATTCAGGCGCACCAGAGGCTCGGTATTTGAAGAGCGCAGATTGAAGCGCCAGTCAGCAAATTCAAGACTTAAACCATCGGTCAAATCTCGTTTAAGCGGCTCTTCCCGCGTGCTGCAATACTCCTCTACGGCGGCAATTGCAGCCTGCGGATCGGAGAGCCGCCGATTTATTTCACCACTTACCGGAAAACGCTGCATTCGTTCATCAACCAGCTCAGAAAGTTTTTTCCCACTCCGGGCCATCAGCTCCAAAACCAAAAGCCAGGGGATCATACCACTGTCACAATAGGAAAAATCCCGAAAATAGTGATGTGCACTCATTTCGCCGCCATAAAGGGCATCCAGAGACCGCATCCTATCCTTTATAAAAGCATGTCCGGTCTTGGAGAGATAAGCGGTACCGCGATTATTTGTCACAAGATCAACCGTATTCCACAGCAGCCGGGGATCGTGCACAATCGCTGAGCCGGGATTATTCAACAAAAGAGTCTCAGCCAGCAGGCCGACAATGTAATAACCCTCAATGAACCGGCCATTTTCATCAAAGAAAAAACAACGGTCAAAATCCCCATCCCAGGCCAGACCCAGTGCCGCCCGGTTTGCAACAACGGCGCGGCTTGTCAGAGCCCGATTTTCCGGCAGCAGGGGGTTAGGAATCCCCTCCGGGAACGTGCCGTCGGGCTGATTTAAGAGCTTCACCATATCATAAGGCAGTCGTTTTTCGAGCAGATCCAGAACCGGCCCGGCACAACCGTTGCCGGCATTAACAACAATCTTAAATGGCTGCAGCTTATCCAGATCGATATAACTTAACAGATGTTCAATATAATCAGTGCGAAAAGCAAAGGGCCGGGTCTCGGCCATTCCGGTAGAAGCAGGGAAATTGCCATTCCGAACCAGCTCTTCAATCTGCGGCAGACCAAAATCACCACTTAACGGCCGCGACTCCTGCCGCACCAGTTTCATGCCGTTATAGTCGCTGGGATTATGGCTGGCAGTGACCATGATCCCGCCATCGAGCTGATAGTTGAAAGTCGCAAAATAGACCTCTTCCGTACCACAGAGCCCCAACTCCAGAACTTCAACACCACCCTCATTCAAACCCTTCGCCAGGGCCGCCGCCAAAGACCGGCTTGACGGCCTGATATCTTCACCAACTACAACTTTTTTGGGTTTTATATAAGCCGCATAAGCCCGCCCGAGCCGCCAGGCCAACTCCTCATTTAATTCATCCGGAACCCGGCCGCGAATATCGTAAGCCTTAAAACAGGCAGTCGAGATCGTTTTTTCACTCATTTAAAAGCTCCCCAGAAGAAATTGATGATTAAAGTTTTTTGCCAATTAAGACGATACATAAATATAACTATTCAGCGTGTCACCACAAAGCTATAACTAACTGTGTCAAACATCACTTCGCCCTCATAAACGGGGTCAAAGCTGGGGTGCTAACGCACCTTGTACCAGCAATGACCCCAATCCTGACAATTTGTGAGAGATGACTGAATTGTTACCAATAACAAATATACTAAAACAGAATTCAATTCAATAAAAACAAAAAAGGCGCTCTCCGAAGAGAACGCCTTAATGCTTGAAAAGCTGGTGCCGGGGGACGGAATCGAACCGCCGACACGGGGATTTTCAGTCCCCTGCTCTACCGACTGAGCTACCCCGGCTGACCAAGCGAGCGCCTAGATAACTTATAGAGTGACCTTTGTCAAGAGGATTTTTTAAAACCGGGAGATTTTGTAATGAGCAACACTTTGAACACGGCCCAAATCGCGATCCAGAGTCACTTTACAAGACTCCAGGCCAGCGCTGATAATATTGCCAATTTGAACAGTGACGGCTATAAGAGCCGGCGCGTAAACATTGAAGAAGGCCCCAACGGCACGCCGACCGCCAACGTCTCTGTCGATCTGTCTCCCGGTCCTTCACGGATGGAATTAAACCGGGAGGGTGAACTGGTCGAAGTCGAAATGTCCAACGTCGATCTGGCGACCGAATATGTCAAAACTATGGAATCGACCCAGGCGATCAAGGCCAACCTTAAAACTATCCAGACTGCCGATGAATTACTCGGTGAAGTTATCGATAAACTGGCTTAAAAAACTGTTCGATCAAGGCTCAATGCCGCCAGAAAAAGGCGGGTTCGTAAGTTATTTATTTAAAATAATTAAGCAGCGCATGCAAAGTTGTCAACGGATGCGGCGGACAACCGGGAATATAAAGATCTACTGGAAGCAACTGGTTTAGATCACCGACAATCTCGTCACTGCCATAAAATGGCCCGCCGGAAATAGCACAAGCACCACTGGCAATCA
>JAOZKP010000608.1 GCA_029935295.1 bacterium
AGAGAGTGGCTAATGTATACTCATAAGAGCCGCCCGCGAGAATATGGGGCAACAGGCTGAGAACGGAGAGAAAAGTCAGCAGCGCTCCAACCAGCGACCAAGCCTCCCGCAGATTCGGCTTTTTGCCGGAGAACATAACCAGCAACGCCGTCAACATCGGCAGAGCGGAGGTAAGCAGGATTTTACTGGTAATAATTGTTTCCATATCTGTTAAATACCTCTATCCCCGCTAACCGCGCAGATCAGTGATCTGCTCCGGATCGGATGTCTGATATTTCCGGTAAACAGCAAAGATTAAGCTTACGGCAATCGCCGCTTCAGCTGCAGCCAGCCCCATAATAAAGAGCGTGAAAATCTGCCCGGTCACCGGTTCCGGTGCCAGAAAACGGTTAAAGGCCATAAAATTAAGACCCGCCCCATTAAGAATTAATTCAATCGAAATCAGCATGCCGATCATTGAGCGATGCTGCATCAGGCCGTAAAGCCCTAAGCACAACATGAAGACGGCGATTATCAGGTAGGTATTGAGATTGCAACTAATCACTTACTTAAGCCCCCTGCGTTTTCCGTTCCAGGTAATCGCCACAGCTCCAACCATAGCGATCATAAGAACGACCGAAATAAGTTCAAATGCGAGTCCATAACGAGTCATTAAAGTTTCACCGAGAGCGGCCAAGCTGTAGTCACCACCTCCAGCTCCCTGAGCCTGAACCCACTGGGTTCGCGAAAGCCCAAGTTGCAGAACGACTAGGGTCAAAAGTGACGTCACCAGAGCCAAGATCGTATTTTTTGGCCCGATGGCATAAGCGGCCAACTGTTTCGGCGTGTAGCCAACCATGATCCCAAAAACAATCATGATACAGACCGCTCCGACATAGATCAGAATCTGCATCAGGGCGAGAAAAGGACTGTTGAGGTAGAGATAGAGTCCGGCCACACCAAACATGGCCATCGCCAACCCCATTACCGCCTTCATCAGGATCTGAGAGCTAACTGCAACCAGCGCTCCAAAGATAATCATAATGACAAAGAGGTAGAAAAAAATCTCGGTTAAAATTCCGTAAGCCATCAGTTGCCTCCGGCGGCCGCAGCAAGGGGTTGTGGATGCCGACGATTAAGCCGCTCAATAAGATCGTAGTGAAACTCCTCACGGGTAAAACCGGCAATATTATAGTCTTGAGAATAGTCGAGAGCCGATTTTGAACAGACCTCTACACAACTGCCGCAGAGACTGCATTTAGTGAAATCGAGTGAAAATAGAGTCAGAGATTTGCGTTTTTCCCCCTCTTTTTTCTCTCCTTTGACAACAATACAATCCGACGGACAGGCTCTGGCGCACATACCGCAGACAATACAATCACAGCCTCCGGTTTCCGCATTAAAAACCAGCTCAACATGGCCGCGGTAATTGGGTGTAATATCACACTCCTCACGCGGGTACTGAACCGTAACTATGGGTTTAAACATCTCTCTGATAGTCAAATTCAGACCAATCAGCAGACTCT
>JAOZKP010000609.1 GCA_029935295.1 bacterium
TAGCGAACATAGAGCTGGTCATAGGTCGGCAGATTTTCGAGCAGCAGTGAAACCGTGGCGCTGCCGGCAGTTGTCGTCGGGTCAGCAGTCGATTGTGCAACTTCACGTTTAACCGTAACGCTGCCAACCTGCTGATCCAAATTACCAGTGGGACCAACGACCGTCAGCAAGACCTGGAACGTACCAGGGTTGTTAAGATCGTAAGTAACTGACTGACCAGTCAAGGTTCCCGGAGCATCCTGGATATTCCAGAAATACTGGCAATTATTAGCCGTGTTACCATCTGCTGCGGTAAAAGTTGCGGGATCGTACACTGTGTAGGTACCCGGGCCGGCTGTAATCGAAGCCGTCGCCTTTTCGACAAAGTCACCTGTACTAAGACTTGTCAGATGAGTAATCCAAGCCGCACGATCAGCTGTGGCCGTAGATCCACCTGCTGGTGTATAAGTTGCATTCGCCGGATAAAGCATTTCAGCCGGCGTGATAACACGCAGGGTATCATTAGCTGTTTCACCCTCATAACCCACCGGATAATGCAGAGCCCGCAACTGAATACTGGCGGTACCTGCGCGGTTTTTGAGATTAGGATGAAAATCGGTCGGGTCTGAACCTCCCAGCTTGGTAAACGGAGTTACCTGGAGCGGGTCAAACGTCAGAGTCATGTCATCACCCTGAAGGGCGTAATCTCGGTCAAAAAAGGCACCGGGGTCATGACAATCAGCACAGGCATGACCGAGAGCATAACTGGATGGAGAGACATTGTGGTTGACTTTGAAAGCCACAGCCAGGGAGGAGAGCTTGGTATTGTAAGCGCCGTTTGCTGTACCCCACTTGCTATCCATGGCAATATTCAAAGCATCAATCCGATCTCCGATGATTGTACTATCTACGACACCATGATTGTCCTCGATCATGTTAGTCCAGCCATTGGCCAGATTGACAGCAAGGATATCAGTCATCAGATGGGGATCCATTTTATCAACCTGACCATCTCCATTGACATCAGCAAGCACATTTTTATCCCGCCAGAACAGGGTGGTCAGAACATTGGCTGAATAGACTTTACCCATATGCCAGGCGTAGGAGATATTGGTATCGGTACCGTCAAACATCATACGATGGACGTACTGGTTCTCATGATCTGCCAGGCGGCCGTCAATATCAGCACCGGTGGCATCAACTACGGCCCCGCCGGTATTCCAGGATTCAGTCGAAGCTTTGCGCACATGACAAACCGTACACTCAAGAATGTCGAGATGGCTAGCGTTGGCAATACCAGCGCCATCAGTTTGACATATCTGGGCATCAAAGCCCAAGGCCTGATGACGGGCGGTCGGATCGGGAGCACCAAAATCGTTGCTGTACTCACCCAGATCAGCATCCCAACCGGCTTTCAGGTGACAGTTGGCACAGGTTTTAATCGTGCCTTTGGTAGCACCCCAGATCGAACTGTAAGGTGCCTGGCCACGGGCCGGATCACATTGACCCAAAGCCGAACTGGTAG
>JAOZKP010000610.1 GCA_029935295.1 bacterium
TTTTCATCCTCCAACCCTTGGAAACCAATATTCAAACCAACCGTCAGGGCTTTTCTGATTTAGAGCCGCCTCCGCCCTCTGCGCCCCGGGGAGAAGTGGCGTTCTTTTCGGGATTTATTGTTACCCTACTCATTCGACAGCACCATTCGGCATAAGCATCTTTGGTCCAGACACTCTCCTCAATGCTACTGATCTCCCACAAATAATTCGTTAAAATATTTTCGGGAAGAATTGCCAAACTATTAACTGTATCTACATCAACATTGATGATCTGACCTGTGCTGTCTTTATATGTAACGAGCGTGGGCTCGCTTCGGAAAATCTTCGCATTCTCCCACGAGCCTCCCTCATTACTTACGCTAAAAACAAACGAATAATAAAGAACAGATCCACTATCCAAAAGAAAAGTTCCATCGATTCCCAAATAGGTTCTCTCTCTTACAACATAGCAACTTTTCCTAATATTTCCCAAATCTGATATTCCAAGTTTGGTTTTAAGACATTTTCTCAAAGATTGAGGCACACAGAGTTCTACATCACTGTTTTGTTTTGTGGCGAATATATCAGAGACCTTCTTTCCACATACCTCCCCCCCGAAAGCACAAACATCCCCAAAAAACATCAATGCACCGACAACTGATAATTTGAGAGAAATACCCTTAACATGAGTCTTCATTGCGACCTCCTTCTTGCATAATCAATATCCTGGAAGATATCTTCGGGGCTTGGGTTCTGCGGATTTTAATGCATTCACATTCCCCAACTCTCTATCGGTCTTTAATGTTTCGGTTTGATCTCTGGGACCAAGGCCGTTATTTATCGCCCCAGGTTGATTATCATATTTATCAATTTGCTCTATTATTGGGGGAGTCAACTCCGTCGATTTACCGCCCGCCCATGCAGACTGAATGGTTATATTGCCATCCACTCCTTTATTATCAGGCCGATTTGAAATCCCCTGATTATCCTTCATACCAAACCAATGTACTGACTCATGAGCGGTTGTCCTCTGATTAAATTTTGAGGTATTAAGCCACATTGCACCACCGCCTCGTTCTGCTATTGCTGCTTCAGTAGATCCTCCCGGCATTTTATCAGCAGAAGTAACTATGATTACATGATTGTTTTCAGAGACTTTACTTGCTGAAGTCCCAACTGTTATTTTCAGGTTATCCGCACTTAGAGACCAACTATGATTTCCTTCCTTGCCATTGTACGTTTCTATCAGTCCGTCTTTGATATCTTTCACGTACCGATCCCATTCATCTTGATACCTGTAAGTATCATCATCGTTCTGCTCATTGAGCCGATCATCTTCAAAAACAACTTCTGCTTCAATTGTGTATTCGGTTTTAGTTAAACCATCATTTTCAGTAGTCGTAGAACTCACCGACAAGCCCCAGGCATCGAACTTCGTGATCGGGTTGCAATGAACGTAGCAGTAGACGTTGGGGCCGTCGGCGTAGCCGATGGGGTCGCGGGTCAGGAAGGTGCCGGTTTCGAG
>JAOZKP010000611.1 GCA_029935295.1 bacterium
GCTGACCCAATCTATACCGTTTTGAACTCAAATTTTATGCAACGTTAGGGTAAACAAAGAATACATATTCCTAAAAAACCAAGAGCCACTCTTTTAAACATAATTGATATCTCCTTTTTATGGTTTAATCTTCAAAAGATGCTGCTTTTATTTCCTGCCAATACGATGCAAACAGAGACTGAAGATTGAGCAGACTTTTTCTTTTGGCATACCCGGTATCAAGGTGTCTTGACAATGACCGGTGTCTTGGCCAGTATTTTGGCTCCGCGGACGAGAATAAACCGCACCTCGTAGGTGCCCGGTTTATCCGGTGCGTGCAGGGTAGCGGGATTACCGTATCCGGTATAGGTTACTCCCAGGTAACTTACAGCATCCTGATCGGGTCTGGCAATCGTAATCAAATCGTTTCCTCCCACCGGTCCCTGCCAGTGTACTTGAAATTTGGATGCGGCATTTACTGAAGACGGGGCCTGAATTTCGGCTTTAACCGGTTTTACTTCAATACGTGTTCTTGCCAATATTTTTGTACCGTTTCCAAGGATATATCGCACCTCGTATGTTCCGGGATCAGGAGGCGCAACCAGCGTGGCTGGATTACCATTTTCAGGATTGGCGACCCCCAGGTAACTGACAGCATTCTGGTCGGGCCTGGCAATCGTAATCAGATCTGTCGTATACGCCGGTCCTTCCCAGGTCACAGAAAACTGCTTGCCGGCCTCAACTTCGGGCGGAACAACAATCTTTGCCGTTACCGGCGTCACCTGGATATCCCGGCGGCCGATCACTTTTTTTGAATGCGTATGAATATACCGCAATTCATATTTCCCCGGCTCACCAGGGGCTGTCAGGAGCACGGGATTACCGCTTTTTGTAAAGGCATATGCCATATAAGTCAACGCCTGGGATCTTTTGGTCGAAATGCTGATAAAATCCCTCAAACTGTCAGGCCCCTGCCATTTGACTTTAAATGGTGACCCTGCCGGGACAGAATCCGGTGCGTCAAGCACGGCCTTTCCTGGATCTTCTTTTATGAAAGGAGGGGGCTCTTTTACTTTTTCAACCGTTTTAAACAGGGCTTTCTGCAGAGCACCGGCATCAGATGCTGCAAAAAAAAGACCGCCGGTTTTATCTGCCATACATTTCAGCCGGGTCTGCTCTTCTCTGGAAAGATCAAAACCGATGACATGAACGGTAAAATCAACACCGTGCATGGCCAGTTTTTCAGCCAGCTTACAGGGGTCGGCGTTGCAGGTTTCCAAACCGTCGCTGATCAGTATCACAGTGGCTTTGTTTTCAGTATAGCGAAGATTTTTTGCTGCCTGCTCAACCGCGGCACTCAAAGGCGTTTTCCCTTTGGGATTTATCGCGTTTATTTTTTTCTTCATGGCTGACGGATCAGGTTTTCCAACCGGCAGAAGCATTTCAATGTCGCTGCAGTCCCCTTTACGGCGATGGCCGTAAGCCATCAAACCGACCCGCATACTGGATGGAAGTTTGT
>JAOZKP010000202.1 GCA_029935295.1 bacterium
TATAAAAGTAGTCAAAAAATAAGTGAAATAATTGAGATTTTTGTCTGACAAGGGCAACACCTGAACAGGGTCAGGCTTGACTTATGGGTATTTTAGCGTGTGTCATGGTGGGGGTGGTAAAGCAAGTTATAGTCGTAACAACATCTAACACGGGTAATGTTCGTGATAGTTGTTACGACTACAACAAAATTATTTGTAATAATTCAGCCATTTTTCACAAAGTGTCAGGATTGGGGTCATTGCTGGTTCAAGGTGCGTCAGCACCCCAGCTTTGACCCCGTTTATGATAAATGACTGCCGGGTAACCCGACGCAGGAATTTAAACGGAACGAGGGCGAAGCGATGTTCGGCACCATTCATCATAGCTTTATGGTGACACGCTGAATAGTTACAATTATTTCAGATTATAGAAAACCTCTCGGCCTTTATAATCACTCTGGCCGGCGAGTTCTCTTTCGATTCTTAAAAGCTGGTTGTATTTGCAGATGCGGTCGGTGCGGCAGATGGAGCCGGTTTTGATCTGGCCGGTATTTAAGGCAACTACCAGATCAGCGATGGTGGAATCCTCAGTTTCACCGGAGCGATGTGAGACGACTGCCGTATAACCGGCTTTTTTGGCCATAGCTACAGTTTCTAAGGTTTCGGTCAGGGTGCCGATCTGATTAAGTTTAATCAGGATCGAGTTGGCGGAACCTTCTTCAATACCGCGCTGCAGGCGTTTGGGGTTGGTGACAAAGACGTCATCACCGACAATCTGGATTTTCTCACCAAGTTTGTTCATCATCAGCTTCCAGCCGGCCCAGTCATCTTCACCGTGGCCGTCCTCAATTGAGATAATCGGATATTTGGCCACCATTTCAGCATAGAAATCAACCAGCTCCGCACTGTCTAATGACTTTCCTTCTGCTTTAAGATTATATTTCCCGTCCTGATAGAACGAACTGGCGGCAGAATCGATGGCGATCATCATATTTTCACCGGCTTTGTAACCGGCTTTGGTAATCGCTTCAACAATCAATTGAAAAGGCTCTTCATTAGATTTCAGGTTGGGGGCGAAACCGCCTTCATCGCCGACTGAGGTATTGTAGCCTTTCTCTTTAAGAACTTTTTTCAAAGAGTGAAAGGTTTCCGCACCCATCCGTAAAGCTTCAGCAAAGTTCTGGGCGCCGACCGGCATAATCATAAATTCCTGAATATCGACGTTATTATCAGCGTGTTCACCGCCGTTTAAGATATTCATCATTGGCACCGGTAGAAGATGGGCGTTGATGCCGCCGATATACTGGTATAGCGGCAGGCCGACAACTTCGGCGGCAGCCTTGGCGGTGGCGATGGAGACGCCGAGCATGGCGTTGGCACCCAGGCGCCCCTTGTTTTCAGTACCGTCCAACTCGATTAAAGTTTGATCAAGTTCACGTTGACGGGTGGCGTCGAAACCGATAACCCGGTCGGCAATCTCACCATTGACATTAGCTACCGCCTGACTTACGCCTTTACCCATATAACGGCTTTTATCACCATCACGCAGTTCTACGGCTTCATGAATTCCGGTTGAGGCTCCGGAAGGAATTGCGGCTCGGCCGATAATTCCGCTTTCTAGAGTGACTTCAACTTCGACTGTTGGGTTGCCCCGTGAATCAAGAATTTCCAGAGCTTCTACATCAACAATAAACGACATTTTTTTCTCCTTTTATTTTTTTGACTGTTATAAAAAAATGAAAATATTTGTTTAGAAAGTAGTTCCTTTAGGGACGATGACCACCCCGCCGGGTGACACCGGAAATCTTTGCCGGTCTTTTTCGAGATCATAGCCAATTTCTGTATTCGGGGGAATGTGCACGCCTTTATCAATAATAGTTTTGCGAATTCGGGCCTTGCGGCCAATTTCGACATTATGCATTAGAATTGATTCGTGGATCTGGGCGAAGCTGTTGACACGGACTCCGGGCGAGAGGACAGAATTTTCAACCAGGCCACCACTGACAATAACCCCGTTGCAGACGAGTGAGTCCAGCGCCCGGCCGACCCGCTCTTCACGAACATTGGCGAAGACAAATTTTGCCGGCGGCATCTGTGACTGATAGGTGCGCAGGGGCCACTTCTGATCATACAAATTAAAATCGGGATCGACTCCGGCAAGATTGATGTTAGCTTCCCAGAAGGCATCAATGGTGCCGACATCCCGCCAGTAACCAGCATCGCGTTTATCACTGTCGCTGCCGAATGGATAAGCGAAGACCCGGGCTTTCGGGTAGAGGGTCGGGATAATGTCATTGCCGAAATCGTGGCTGCTGTTGGGGTTGGCGGCATCCGCCTCTAAAAGCTCTTTCATCAGGGCAAAATCGAAGATGTAGATACCCATGGAAGCGTAAGCTTTATCAGGTCTGTCGGGAATGCTTTTGGGGTCTTTCGGTTTCTCCTGAAAACCGATTACCCGCTGGCTTTCATCAACTTCAAGGATACCGAGACCAGCAGCTTCAGTTTTGTCTACGGTGATGGCAGAGATTGTCAATGCGGCATTGTTGGCCTCATGAAATGCCAGCATTTTGCCGTAGTCCATTTTATAGATATGGTCACCGGCGAGAATCAGCACTGATTTGGGTTTGATGACATCCAGAGAGTAAAGATTCTGGTAGATAGCATCAGCAGTACCCTGATACCATTTTTCACCAACCCGCATCTGGGGCGGGATTTCGTAGATGAATTCACCGAGTTCCGGGTTGAATATACTCCAGCCGGCGGCCAGGTGACGTGAAGCTGAACCCGATTTATACTGGGTCAGGACAATGATTTTACGGATATGGGAATTTAAGCAGTTGCTTAAAGTGAAATCGATAATCCGGTACTGGCCGGCGAAGGGAACTGCGGGCTTGGCGCGATCCTGGGTTAAAGGGTTAAGGCGTTTGCCCTCGCCACCAGCCAGGACAACCGCAATAAGATCATTCAGCATGATTCTGTCTCCTTCATCTTAGGGGTAAGCTTTAAGGGCAGAACTAATGCGGGAACAGATCCCGCAACCAAAACGGGTCTTTACGGCCCGCACTCGAGAGCACTCCCGTTGGTCGCAAATAAGTACCTTGTCAGGACATTTTCTGATTTTTGATTCTTGTTTTTTTGTGCAGAAAATAACCTGTAAGGTATTAAACATGACACCGGATTGTGGAAAATTTCGGCCCCCATCCAAGCTCCGAATTAAGTAGCAAAGCGACAGTGAAAATGCAAGGTAGAAATGCGGTTGTTTAATTTCTAAGGCTGGCGATCAGACGTTTTGGTTGCAAGAGCAGATTTAAGGCCGCATACGGACTGGTGACGATCAGGTCAGCTGCGTTGAGTGAAAGTTGGTGCGCGCCTTCGTCTCCGACAATGCAGATTCCAACTACAGCCTCTTTGAGCATAAGATGATCGTTATAGCCGTTGCCAATGGCTATATGGGTGCTGGGTCCCAGTTTTTTCAGGAAATCAAGTTTAGCGGTAGCCCCAGGTATATTCGGCGGCATTCTGACTAGTTCAACTGGCAGCGGAGCGAAGATTTCAGCGGCGGTGCCGAAGGTGTCGGCGGTCATAACATTAATTTTTATCAGTTGCGACAGTTCGGCCAGGCTTCTGCCAACCTCAGGAGTTAATTTGCCATCAGTTGTCAGGGTGCCGTTCATATCACAGAGAACCCCATCTAAAACCAGTGTTTTCTGGCCCGGAACTGCCAGAGTAAGGCTCATACCTGGCCACCTGCCGGGGTGCAGATTCGCGCCATAATATAGTTATGAGCGGCATTGTGCAGAGCGTCAGGTCCCATCAATGAGCAGTGGACTTTCTCTTCCGGCAGACCGCCGAGGTTGTCAGCAACCTGATCACCGGTAATCAGCATGGCATCATCTAATAATTTATTGGTGATCATTTCTGTAAAGACACTGGTAGTCGCAATTGCGTAGGGACAGCCGGCAACCATGGCGGTTGCCTTGAGAATTTTATCGTTTTCAATTTTTAAGTAGAGTTCAATATAGTCGCCGCAGCCGGGGTCGCCACCTTTGCCTAAAACGGTAGCATCGGTCATTATTTCAAGATTTGTCTGTTTTTGAAAATACTCTTTTACTTTTTCATTCAAGGGTCAGTCTCGCTTTCAATTGTTAAAATCGTCAAGGATTTGAAAATAGTGTTTGTCACCATGTTCCTGGGTCTTAATTTCGTCTTTTTCGAGGAGTAAGTCAAGAATTTTTATGACCTCGACTTTTTTTAAACCCAAGGCATTTTTAAGATCATTCACTGTACAGGGACGGCGTTTCAGGGTGGCCAGAATCGTCTCTTTAGTTTTTTCGATTACTGCCCGGTTGGCACCGTGGTTATTGAAAGGGGCAATAATCTCGGCAGCGGGATTGAAGCGAGGTAAAAGTTGTTTGAGAAAAGTTTCAGTTACCGTTTTGGCCTCGGGCAGGGCGCCCGGCCGGACGACAGTATTCAGTTGGATTCTATCCGGTTGGATTGTTGCTGCTGCCTGAATCAGTCGCTCAATCTCTTCCGGGGTATCGTTAATGCCAGCACAGAAGAGGATTTCAAGCCAGATTTTACCTGAGAATTCCCGGCGTAAAGCTACGAGTCCGTCAATTATCTCCCGACTTTTGAGTCCATCTACGGGGCGGTTTAAAGTGGCGAAAAGCTTGTCTGAAACCACATCCAGCGACGGCAGAATCAAATCGACATCCAGGACTTCACGCCGGACTTCAGGCCGGCTGAACAGTGTGCCGTTGGTTAGGAGGGCAATCGGGGTTTTGCTAAATTGACGCAGGAGTTTTATTACCCGGGGTAAAGCCGTATTCAGGGTCGGTTCGCCCGAGCCCGACAGAGTAATAAAATCTATTTCCTCAGCGGTCGGGTTATTATTGAAGAATTCTCTGATTTCGATTTCAAGCTCAGCAAAAGGTACATATTCAGCCCGCAGGTTAACTGGGGTCGCAGTTTTTCCGAGCTCACAGTAGATGCAGTCTAAAGTGCAGGTTTTGAAAGGAACCAGATCAATTCCCAATGAAAGACCGAGCCGCCGGGAGGGTACTGGACCGAAGATATATGATGGCATGGTGAAGGTTTGGCCTTTTTAAGCTTTAAGCTGTTTGAAAAGATCCAAGCTGTTTTGCTTCGCTCTCATAACCGGGGTCAAACTTGACATGTTGCTGGGAAACGCAAATGTCAATTATGACCCCGATCGCCACATAACAGACAAAAACCTGATTTATCTCGATTGGGGTCATTGCTGGTAAGGTGCGCAGCACCATTGGCTTCGCTGTGAGCGTAGCGAGGGAGCACTCTTGGAGTGTGACC
>JAOZKP010000612.1 GCA_029935295.1 bacterium
CGGGTCTGTTTCTTTATTGTCAGGGGGGTTGTTTTCGTCCTTATCTTTCTCAGATAGTTGTGATTCCTTTGCTGTTTTAGCGGCAGGCGGCTGCGGCAGAAAGTCATCTGGAAATAGAGTTGGCAGGAAAATTTTACCTGTAACCTTCGGGATGGTTTCAGAGAATGAACCCTCAAGGTCAGCCGTTATTGTTGTTTGTCCGAAACGTCCGGAAAAGTCTTTCAGGCGGAGTTTTTTAGAATCCCCGCTAAGTTTGAAAGTTGTGGCTAAAACTCCTGTTGCCGGGACTCTTAAACTGTGGGCAGCGGTTTGGTCGCGGCCGGGGAGAAGAGTTCCTGCCGGCGCCGCAATGTTAACGGTAAGGTCAATCTTTTGCAGAAAATTATCAGCCTTTCCAGCGCTGTCGCCAAGATCCAGATTACCGTTGATCTGAATCTCTAGTTCAGATGGTTTGCCGCCGCTGAATGTAATATTTTCCAGCCGGGAATTTTTTTTGGAACTGCGGAAATCAGCTGCAGCAGTAACCGGGCCGATCTCCGGCAGAGAAGTCCCCAGGAGTTTAGCAAAGGCTTTGGTTGTTGCAGTTTGTAGAGCCAGATGGAAATCTATGCCGGTATTGATGCTTTCAGGGTCAATCGGAATATTGTTGATCTCTCCTTGAGTCTGTATGTAAAGTTCACCTTTCCGGCCAAGGTCAAAATTAATCTCTTGTGCAGCTAAAGCTGAAGGAGAAATGGCAATTAAGCGTAAACTTCCCTTGACCGGTCCCATTTCCGGTAGGTCGTCGGGGAGGTAACCCTGGAGTGAACGGCTCTTGGGAGCATTCACTTTGATAAACAGATCGAGTTTGGAGAAAGGTTGCGGCGCGGAAAAATCTTCAATCAAACCGGATCCGGTCAGTTTTAAGGCTAGTCCCTGCTCATTCCGGCCATCTACTTTAAGGCCCGCAAAATTTAAAGTAGATGTGTCAACTGTAAGTTTGGTGGATAGTGCAACTGAATCTAAAGCCAGCAGCTCTTTCGGCAGCAGCCATTTCAGGGTTTTCGGTTCCTCAATCAGTCCGGCAACCGTCATCTGCAGCTGACCACGCAGTAGATGGGGCAGATTTAATTCAAGTTTAAGGTTCTGGAACTCAAGGGGATCAGCTGCTCCGTGTTGAAAAAGTTTGAGTTTTGCCATTGAGAACTTGGGGGATGTGGAGATTTCACAACTGAAGGGCTCGACAATCTCTAGATGATTACTGGTCAAATTATCGACCAGAAAAATCAGCGATTTTCGGTAATCATCATTGTTGAAAGTGGTGAGAACAAAGCCCAGCACTGCAATTATTGAGAGTATCAGGCCGCTGACTGTTAAAAGAGAAATTTTTAGACTTTTATGCACAGTTGTTTACACCTTTTTACAACATTTCTCGATTACGAACTTCTTCTTCGACATCGACTACCTTTTCCCGCATGGTTTCTAAAAGGACATAGACCACCGGCACCAGCATGG
>JAOZKP010000613.1 GCA_029935295.1 bacterium
CCGGCCGCCATTTATAAAGCAACAACCCCAATCGAGACGGTGCGGGTGAAATCCAGAGTAAATCGCGAAAGCATCAAATTTAGATTGTCAGCGATAAGGTGTTGACGAATACCTTAAACCAACCAAAGAATCGAGTCATTGGGGCGATAAAGCCTGTTTGTGACCTGGTTTTTTTGTTTAAGGTGATATGCACACCATTTAACCTCGTGTGGATAGCTGAAGTACGTTGTCGGCAGATTCCTTGTTGGTGAGTTGGTTTAGGCGTTGGTTCCAGGCTTCCATGGCTTGCTTTTTTTCTTTGTCGTAGGAATACAGTAATGACAACCGAAAATTGACCAGGTGTGATTGTCGATCAGCTAGACTCAGCAGCTGGGGCAGAAATAATTGCCGAGAAGATATTATCCTCTATCGCTCAACCCGTTCCGCTTAAATCTGGTGATGCAAAAGTGGGTGCAAGCATTGGCATCGTTTTGTTCCCGGAAGATGCCGATATCGCTGAAGAACTTTTGTAGATGGTAGATGAAGCGATGTATGCCTCCAAGAGTAATGGTAAAAATAGATACACTTCCCACCCTCCCAAGATTTGAAAGTGAAAGAAGTCCTTCCTGTAATAATTTCAAACCGTGTTATTTAAGATTTAGTGTGATTATTCAGCTACCTATTGTTATAGCTTCATGGCGACATGGAAAACTGACAACATTAATTTCTTGACTCATCAAACTCTATTTGGTAATTAGAATATTGATCATTATAAATCTTTAACTTGTCAAACTAAAACAATTTTTTGTTATTTAAATTGATCTGTTTTGCCGCAAAATATTAAAGGAAATCATCTGGAATGGAGGCTTCCACTATGAAAAGCAGAATTTCGATTGGATTTTTATTTTTACTACTCTTAATTTTAAGTGCGTGTGTTCCCAGTCAGGAGATGAATTCGGCGAGACAATCTTATCAGTCAGGGAAAATTGAAGAAGCCTATTCTAAATATCAGGCGATACTCAAAAAAGAGCCTGGCAACCAAGAAGCCTTAACGGCCTTAGGCAAGATAAAAAATGATCTGGTTAATCGTGCTATTTCTCAGGCTCAGGCAGAATGTAACAGCACTCCAACCATTCAAATAGAAAGTTTGCATAAAGCTATTGCTATTCTGACGCAGGTTTATCCTTATAGTCCGCAAAGCTCTGCTCTGGAAGCGAACACCCAGCGTTATAAAACCCAGCTTAAGGAGCTGCAGGAAGCAAACCTGCTTCGAGCTGAACAGTTTCATCTTGCGTTGAAATCTGACAAGTTCGGTGTTGCCCTGCAAAACCTGCAGGAGATAGAAAAAACCAACCCCACACTTTCTAATCTGAAGACGTTAAAAGATGAATACCGTTTAAGTTACGGTACGTATCTCGAGAAAGAGATTGCGAGTGCGGTTGCAAATAATAATTTCAAAAAAGCCCATCATGATCTGACGGAGTGGCAGGCTCTTGGTTTGAGTGGTGATGTTGG
>JAOZKP010000203.1 GCA_029935295.1 bacterium
GCCGGCACCGTAGACCGCAACAAATTGATTCCTCACATACCATTTTCCAGAAACAGAATCAAAAAGGGCGGCATCGATAATCCCGTCGCCGTCATAGTCGCCCGGCACCGGAATCCACTCTTGCAGGCCATAGATAAAGACCCCGATGCCGTCCAGATACCATTTGGCCCGACCATCCGGGCGGGTCAGGTCGACGACCGCCAGATCGGTGGCCCCATCACCATCATAGTCACCGGGAACCGGCAGACAATCAGTCGTACCATAGGTAGGCGCCAACTGGTTCCTGATATACCACTTGCTGTTATCAGGATTAAAGAGAGCGATATCGTGGCTGCCGTCGCCGTTGAAGTCTACGGATGGTATTGACGGAAGTGCGATATACTCGTAAACCCCCATATCAACTTCGACATCCTGGGGTCTGGAGATGCCATCCAGATCGACAACCGGAGCCCCGGTGGAGCTGCCCGTATCAATACAATCTGAATTAAAGGCCAGATGATAGTTGCCACTTATCCAGAAATCGTCAGCCGCATCTGCCGGTGTACCGTTATCATCCCAGTGCCCCGGAGCAGCAAATCCGGGATCAAGATCGATATTGCCGACACCGGTATAACCTCCCTGGATATCAGAATACGTAACAATAGGGGTGGTACCGGATAGGTTATATAATTCATTTCCATTTTCCCAGAAAATTGAGTTTTTAATCTCTGCAGAGTAATTCCACATGTAAATTCCATAGCCATTCCGGTTGTTTGAGAATGTACAGTTGGTAAACATTGTGGCGCAGGACTCGATCCAGATTACTCCAGAAGAAGATCCGCCACGATTACCGATAAAGAGACAATTAGTAAAACTTGAGGCATCATTTTGACCCGTAAAAGCTCCACCTCGAAATTGTCCGTAATTGGCTTCAAAAATACATTCACTGATCTCAGCATGAGGGATTATTCCACTCAAAAGAGGATCATTCGAATAATTGCCGCTGTAAATGGCGCCACCCATACCAGATCCATTATTTGCAGTATTGTCCCGAAAAATACAATGGCTGATCCTAGGCGAAGCGGTTTCATTGTAGATGGCTCCCCCATATGTACCAACATCAACATCACGCCCGCCGGTAACTAGAAAGCCGTCAATGGTGCCATCAGCGGTAATATGGAAGCAGTGGCCCAGTTCCTGGCCGTCGATAATGGTGCTGCCATCCTGCCAGGAGCTGCATTCGCCACCAATCCCGGTAAAAGAACCGTAAATAATGACTGCCTTGTCAATCTCAAGGGCCTCATCCAGCAAGTAGGTACCGTTTTTGACCCAGACATCCTCACCAGCCGCAGCTACTTCGATAGCTTCGGCAATGGTTTTAAAGGCAGTTGCCCAACTGGTCCCATCGCCGGAGCTGACCACTTCAGCATCCACATGCCAGGGACCATTATAGATGATGCCGTCATACTCGCAGGCTCCCATGTCGTAACCGTAGATTTGAGGACGCTCGATGCCGTAAAGATCATCAAGCGGGGCTCCGGCAGCGGTTCCGGCGTCTATACAAACCGACCCCAATCGTAGACGATAATCGCCTCCGGCAGCATCGCTAAACAGAGGGTTGTAGCGGATGTTGCCATTGCCGTCAGGAGTTGTACCTCCGGCCCCGTAGCCATCCTGATCCACATCACTGTGAGTAATCGTAATGACAGCCCCACTCATTAGACAAATCTGCTCATCTTCATTGCCCCAAAGGATACAATTTTTCAGGATTGTGGGAGTGGTGGCGTAGTTGCCAGCAAAACCGCCGCCAAAGCCATGGTTATTGACAATCGTACAGTTGGTAATCGGCGTGGTACAGTTGTAACTTTGAATGCCGCTGCCGCCCATTTCGTACGACAACTGGCCAATTAGTAAATTGTCACTAATTAAACAATTAGTTATGGTGGTGTTGCAGGATCTATTATAAATGCCGCCGCCCTCTTTGGCTTCGTTGTCACTGACCACACAGCGTTCGATGACCGGAGCGCTGTCCAGACTGCCTTCCGTATAAATGCCACCACCATTGCGCCCTGCCACATTATCAGTGACTAGGCAGTCTACCACCACAATCCCACCGCCACGTAGATACATCCCGCCGCCTTCAAAGGTTGAAGTATTGTTACAAATCAGGCAGTCACTGATGCTGCAAGAATCGACGTAATAATAAACATGAATGCCACCGCCGTAGCCAGTATCTGTGTTGCCGGTTACCGTACAGTTGGCAATGGCGGCATGGACCTCCGGCCCATCACTGGTCGCTGAAACATAGATACCCCCTCCGGTATAGGAACCATAGCCGTCGGTAATGGTAAAACCGTCGATGGTAGCGTTGGCGGAGATCTCCACGCAGGTAAAGCCGTTATTACCTTGGATAGTGGCAGGTGCGTTCCGCCAGTCCCGATCTGACCAGTCAGGGTTATAGATATCATCGGGAAAACCGCCGTATATCTCTACGGCCTTGTTGACCTGGATGGTTCCGGTAAGGTTGTAAGTACCTTCCCGAACCCAGAGAGAAGCTCCGTCGAGAACGTTACTGCTGGCAATGGCGGCACCGATACTGGTGAAAGCATTATTCCAGCTGGATCCGTCACCCGTGCCGATGGCGGTTGCATCAACATAAAAAATGGCTGCCAGACTTCTACCGCTCAAAGGGATTTCCAATTCCGGGTTGGCACCACAGTTTGAGGACATTGTTAGAGTAGTAGCCAGATCGCCGGTTATCTGCGGCGTAAAAGAGATGGTTAACTGTTGTGATTCTCCCGGCAGCAGAGTCAAGGGCAGGCTTATCCCTGAATAGGTGAAGTTATCCGGATCACCCAGGGTGACGGCTGTAATTTGCAGATTTTCTACTCCGACATTAGTGAAGGTCAGCGCCTCATCACGCTGCTCGCCGTTCACCAGTTGGGCAAAATCAATCTCGGCCGGGGTCGGCATGATGATGGGAATATCCGGTCCCCAGGCGATGCCGGCCCCGGTGGGCATCGCCAGCCCGGGGAAATCGACATCGTGAGCCGCCTGTCGGTTACCGTACCAGTCAAATGCATGGGCTTTATTGGTGCCGATCCAGTAGTATTGCAGATAGATGTAGTTGCTGTCGGCACTCAAGGCGGTTAAGCTATGGTTGGGATAGAGCTCGATGTTGAATTCTCTTTCCAGGTCACCGGAGGTGTCATAGATACGAACAGTTCTCGCATCACTAACCGCAATCCAACCATTAACATACTGCATATGGTCAGGGTAGAAGGTGGGCGAGAGATCCCATTGCTCGGCAAAAGATCCACTGGAATATAATTCAATCCTGAACGGGTTAGAATCAAGATAGTGTTTATAGCGTCCCAGATAGGTGGTGTTTCCGTTAATGGCAATGCCGCCACAGTAGCCCCATTCTGTAGCATTGATGGGAAACAAAGCACCGGTGCCGCCGGGGCGGAAGGGTTCGGCAGTCACATAATCGTATTCATAGTCGTGGGAAGTCCAGGCAGTGTAACCATCAGTGGTAAAACTTCTGTATCCTTGGGCAGATTCCGGATAGCTGGTAAGTGGAAAAGACTCCTGTAAAACGCCATCCATGCTGTAGCATTCTACGGTTTCATCTACCAGAAAATAGAAGCACTGGCGGGCCTGGACCCAGGAGGTCATTGAGATCAGGATCAAGCAGGCAATAATGAGCAGCCTGACGATAGTGTTGGTTGTCATTGCCAAGAAATATTGCCTAGGTTGCTTCATGGCTGGTCTCCTTTATAATGATGATTAGCCTACTCAAATTAATCCCCCGAGGTATGCCGGCTACCACACCGCACTGCCCCCCGACGCTTGGCTGATGGCATTTCGTGTAGCCAGATTAGAAGACAGAGGAATCATGTTGCCATTGCCATAGGACCAGATACCAACATTACGGCAGTACCACTTGCCTGAAGTCTGGTAGAAAAGACAGGGATCGGCATCGCCGTCGCCGTCGTAATCACCGGGAACAGGAATAGTATCGGCCACGGCACCGTAAATAAAGACCGCCTGGTCGCGAATATACCACTTGGCCATGCCGTCTGGGCGAGAGGTGTCGATAACTGCGAGGTCAGTCGCTCCATCGCCATCGTAGTCGGCAGGTACCGGAATGCAGTCGGCCATGCCGTAAGTGTAGGTACCGATATCCTTGATGTACCATTTGTTGGTATCGGGATAGAAGACGGCTATGTCAGTAATACCATCACCATCGTAATCACCGGGCACCGGGATACCGCCGGCACCGTAGACCGCAACAAATTGATTTCTCACATACCATTTGCCGGTTACCGGATCGAAAAGGGCGGCATCGGTGATGCCGTCGCCGTTATAATCACCCGGCACCGGAATCCACTCCTGGAGGCCATAGATAAAAACCCCAACAGCATCCAGGTACCATTTAGCCCTGCCATCCGGCCGGGTCAGGTCAACCACCGCCAGATCAGTGGCCCCGTCACCATTGTAATCACCGGGAATGGGAATACACTCGCTTGTCCCATAGATGAAATTGGAATGATCCTTGATATACCACTTGCTGTTATCAGGATAAAAAAGAGCGACATCATGGGTACCGTCATTATTGAAATCAACAGCTTTGGCTGTCGTCCAAGGGGGCAGAGAGAAGTCATCAATCCAAGCCGTATCAGCACCGGAGGAACCACTGCTGTCTTTCGTGTATTTCCAAGTGAAAGTGTGTACTCCTTCGGGAACGGTAAAGGTTGTTTTACCGTAATCTACTACCCCGGACCATCCCCCTAGAAATTGACCATCAATATAAAACTCAAGAAAATCATAGCCTTCTTCGGAGTCCACGGCAAACCAGAAGCTTACCTGTCCCGAACCGGTTTGCAGGGTGGTTTCCAGTACCGCTACCTGATTATCATCGATAGCCGGACTCTGAGCGGCATAAGTGCCTTGATAGGGGTTGGTGCCGGTTGCTTGCCAGAGACCGTCACCGGACGTTGTCCAGGGTAGAACGCTGAAATCACCGGTTTCAAAATCATCCACCAGCTCCCCATAACTAGGATAAATTTCAAAAAGATAGGCTTTCCCAAAATAAGAGTCGCCGACCAGGGCAACATTGCCATCCAGGGAAAGCCCATAAGCAAAATAGCTGGAGATTTCAGATGGTACGAGGAGATCGATCTGGTTCCAGGTATCGTCATCCCGTAGGAAAACACAGGCTAAACCGGATGTATCATCATCATCGAACGCAGCGCCGATCAGGGCCAGATCACCATCTAGAGAAACCGATTGACCAAAGTATTCTACTCCGCTGCC
>JAOZKP010000614.1 GCA_029935295.1 bacterium
CTGTGTTGCAATTTATCATTTTCAATATTGATTGAAGTTCGTTTTTGCTGTTGTAGATGCTGTTTATAATTGCCCGGCCGGTGGTTTCATTTTCTTCATAATTATGAGCAATTTCGTTTCTTATCTCTCTGAGTTCAAACCACTCATCGACATCCAGAATTTCTAGTTTCTCAAGTGAATTCAGGATGTCCAGGAATGGTTTATCAACATTTTCACCCTGATAAAGCATGAAAGCCTTAAACAGTTTTGCTCCCATGCTGTTCTGTGCCTTGGAGAAACGATAAATTATTTGATCTGCAAATGCGAGAGCCACGTTGTCATGTATTATGTGAGAAAAATCATCTTTCTCAAGTGGAATAGTCGTACTGTTTCGATAACTCGGTAAAAGCATTGTCAATCCGTAAAAGATGGCATATAATTCCGGGGATACCTTACTTATTTATCTCGTTAATCAAACAGTTAAAGTTGTTTTTGAAAAAATGTAAAAATATCGACTAGTACTGCGTCCCAGAAGTTCTGACATGTTTTTTGGCACGTAAACGGTGGCACGTAAACGGGGTCAGAGTAAAATTAAAGAGTCTCTAAAATAGTTCGCTATGTGTGCCAATGCGGGCAAGTTGTAATTTATCATCTTTGACTTGATATATAAGTAGCCAGTCTGCCTTGATATGGCACTCTCTGAAGCTAAACCAATTTCCAACCAGACTGTGATCTTTATACTTAACATCCAAAGTTTTCTGGTTTTCCAGTATAGAAATTACATGAAACAACTCTTTCAGGTCAGGCAACGGCAATTTTCTCGATTTTTTGAAATCTTTTTTAAATTGGGATGAATAAATTATATCAAGCATCATTGGTATCTATTCCCAACTCTTTAAAAAGATCTGTAACTGAATCTACTTTACAACCTTTACCTTCTTCTAACTCACTCATCGCTTGAATCGTGATTTTGTTAGGTTGTTTTCGCTTCAACTCGAAGGGAATACCGCCATAATTAATAACAGCTTGAGCAAATAATTTAATTGCTTGAGAAGGACTTAAGCCGATGTCTCCACAAACTTGAGTGAATTCAATTTTTGTTTCATGATCTATACGAGTACTTAGCATGTCAGTTTTCATAAGACGCCTCTTGTATTGCAAACAATAACAGTTGCTATACAATACTAAATAGTGGCAAAATTATCCAGTTGTTTTTTCTGTTTTACGGGGGATACACGCGCCAAACGGGGTCAGAGTAAAATTAAATTCTAAATGGGGTCATCCATGATAAGTAAAGTCAAGCGGAAAGCGGAGATTTCCCTATTTTAAATTTTCGAACAGGCTGTTAATCAAAAGCAGGCGGCTTTCTTTTTTGGCCAGCTTTTTCAGGTCTTGAGTGAAGCCGGATTTACTGAACAGAAGGTGTCGGCAATTTTTGGAAAGTGGCAGTTTGTTGGATACTATTTTGTTTTGTAATTCCTTATAGACCGACAAGCCTATTTTTTTATGG
>JAOZKP010000615.1 GCA_029935295.1 bacterium
AGAGTCGGCATCCGGCCCCGGATAATCCGCTCCTGACTGGTCAGATCGTACGCCTGAAACTCATCATCAGACAATGGCTGATCAGTTTCGGTCTCAACCTCTCCCTCATCTACACCCTGAAGTAGAGAATCAATTTCATCCTGTGATAGAACCTGACTCATATTGCTATCCTCAAGCCTCTACTGAACCACAAACTCTTCCCAATAAACCTTAGTCACCTTACCGGAAACCAAACTGACATTTACCCGTTTTATAATATCCTGCCGCAAAAGAAATTTTCCCTCCAGGGTGCCTATCTCAGCCGCAGTTTTAGAACTTAACAAGGTCAACACCACATCCCGCAACTGGGCCCGGCGTTTATCAACCTCTTCCAGCAAATCTTCATTACTGAGCTCAAGCTTCATTGTGACCTTAAGATAACGACGCGATTTTTTATCGGCCAGGTTAACGACAAACGGTTTCAGGGCAAAAACCGGCAAAATCACCGGCTCCGGTTTTTTGGCAGCTTCAATTTCGGCAAGTTCTGCCGCTGTTTGCGGCGGCGTCCGCAACAGAAACCAGTAGGCACCAAAGCCACCACCACCCAGCACTAAAACGGCAATGATAATGATAATAAATAGGCCCTTTTTCGATTTTTTGACTTCTGCACCCTCTTCGACTGCTTCTGCTTCCTTCTTTTTAGCCACGTCTTAAACCTCCATTCGGAATAACTTAAAAAATCAACTTGTCAATTTTTCAATACCACTCAACTCCACCCAGTCTGGCAGGCGCAGGATAATTCTACGGTTGCGTTGCCGGTGCTGCGGAGTATCATTAATCACTACGGCCCGATCCGCGCCATAAGCTGCCAGCAAAATCTGTGAACGTTTGCTGCCGGCAGTAACCAGAGCTTCGACCAAACGCGCGCCCCGCCGGGCGCTGAGAACATTATTATCGGGAAAACGTGATGTATGCAATGGAAAATTGTCGGTATAGACTTCAATTTCCAAAAGCCCGGCCCAACCCTGCAAAAATCTCCCCAATGCAAACAGGGTATCTTCCCCTTGCGGTTTGAGATTATCATCCAGGCTGCCGAAAAGTTTATCACTCATTATCTCCAGTTCAAGATTTCCATCAAGTATGCCGGCATTAATCAAGGCCTTACCCAGACGTTTCTCGAGCCGGTCCAGAAGTTTTGACAAAGCCGGCGAGAGCCGGCGGTAATAGGCCAGATCTTTGCGTTCCAGGATCTGTTTTTGCGCTTTCCGGGAGGAGATCACAATCGGCATACTTGAACCTTTATACAACACCCCGCTTGAACCCGGCCTAAGCCCAACAAAGGTTTCCGTCAACAGCCCCGGATCAAAAGATGACATCGAAATCAACAGAACAAAGAAAGTCAGAATCAGCAGCAGCATATCCGAAAGGGTGATCATCCAACCTTCGCCCTTAACCGCCCTAAACGGCGCTGTAACAACTCTTTTCCGCTGTTTACGCAAAGATCTTGCC
>JAOZKP010000204.1 GCA_029935295.1 bacterium
ATGAAATTTTGAATACGGAACAGTAGAGGGATAACTTGTGAAGAGGTTTCATTTTTATAGCTTCTGTTTAAGGCAATCTCGAGCCGTTCTGAAATATTATAAATCTCATCAAACCTACCTCTGAGAGTTTCATCGCGCCAGATATGCTCAATAATGGCATCCAAGGTAGAGCGAGGACCGGCAGTACCAAAAGTCACGATCCGCTCAAATAGTTGTGTTAATATTTCTATCTGCTGATTTTTATCCTTGTCGTTTTTATAGTTGATATAAGCCCAGCGGTGAATAGCGTCAATATAATTCCCATCTCGTTCAGCTATACGAGCTCTTCTTTCCTGATATCCACCGAAGGATTGAAATTCAGAGAGAAGACCGATACTTTTTAATTTATCAATTAATTTTGCTTCACCGGAATAGCGATGATTGTAAGAAATATTACAAATAAAGTCGGCGACTATCAGACCCCAAGATTTGTTGGCTTGCAAAGTCGTAACTTCAAGTCCTTTAGAATCCAGAAAATCTATCAACCCCCTGGAAGCGATGCCTGCTTCAATGGAATCTGTCATCCTTGCAATAACATCGTTGTTTAGATCAACCAGCGTTGTCATACGTTCGCCGGCATCGTTGGTTCGTGTTGCAATAATAATGTCAAATCCTGACAACTTGACATTCTCAGGGATGGTTGATTCTGCTAGAGCTATAAGGTCTAAAAGCATTAGCCTGTATGTTCGCTCTGGGTCAGAAAGCCCAAACTTTGTTTGATTGCGGGCAACTACTAAGTTCCATTTATATTGGCTATCATGTAAAGCTGAGAATATTGAACTAGCGATATCAACAGCCGCATCATGCCCCCTCTCTTGGCGTAGTTCTGTCAAGTGCATTTTCTTATGCGAAGAGATATTGACTCGCTGAGGTAGATGTCCAAGAGTTTTTTGTAAATACTTTTCAGCAACATCCTTTTCATAAGCACATAGTATCCCACTTACTATCCATTCTTTTGAATGGTGAAAATCACCGGATTCGTCGATAAACAAGCTATATTTCATTATCTCCTTTTGTAACTTCTGCGATAGTTTTTGCTATGTTCATTTGTCACCTTTATATAAAAGTCTCCACAATGTGGGCATTTGATATTGTACGGTTCTGTACTCCTTGTATCGTGATATGTCCAATATGAACCATGTTTCCAAAGTCTATTCCCGCAACGTCCACAGTAATGCTCGACAAAAAAATGGCGGCATTTTTTGCAGGTATAATGTGAACCTTTTGTTTGAATCTTATCACTTGTATAAAAATCAGTGCCACCACAAATCACGCAAAACTTTTGGTTTTTAGGAGTGCTTGCGTAAACTCCACGATTACTCTCTGTTAGATACTGCAA
This sequence comes from bacterium, assembly GCA_029935295.1. GTDB lineage: Bacteria > Desulfobacterota > Anaeroferrophillalia > Anaeroferrophillales > Tharpellaceae > Tharpella. The sequence goes on from JAOZKP010000204.1 coordinate 1,379, forward strand.
CGCAAGAGCAATAACCATTTGCAAGTTATCAATATTTTCAGGCCTTACCTGAACTCCACCATACATATGCTCAGGGCTGCCAGAACTTGTTTTTTCCCAATCAAAAACACTACTTCCACCAAGAGTAGTACAAGAACTCCAACTTTGAGGGGTAGGCAAGACAGGTAAAAATCCTTTGTCTTTTTTTGGGTGTAAAATAAAAACTGCATTCTTATTGTTACCTGCCTCAGAGTAATATTTCCTGTTCACAAGATTATCTAGATCGTCAGAAAAAGTATTATACAGGGCAGATGCAACAGCATAGTCTTTGTTTTTTGCATCTAATACCAGCAATGTCTCGCTGGTATTAGATTTAATTTTAAGCATAAAGTCTGGAGTTTTATGATTCTTTAATTCAGGTTGGTAGATCAGTTCAACTTGTTGACTGAATGACGGATGCGTGAAGTGAAATGAGCAAGTTGCATACCTTTCTTCACTGACCAAATTAACAAGCCTGGTCTCCCACCCATTATCCTGTATAAAGCCATAACCTTCCAAGATATTTATAATCTGCAGCAAGCACCATTTCTCGTAAATATTTGGCTGATCAGTTATGCCATATTCCTGAATAATGAGCAGATCATCAAATAAATTTTCAAATTTTGCTTCGTTTTGTATTTCTTTATATGATGAATAGGCCCCACGGTAAGAGGGATTTTGAACAAATATCATGGTCCCCGGATAATCCAGTCTATTTTCAACTGTAATTTTCAGAGATTTACACTTTTTTGATAATGCTAATAAATCCTTGTAAATTGAATTTAGACTTGCCAGCTTTTCCTCATATTTACAAGCCATACGGGAGAGCATACCCTTTCTTTCTTCTACCCCCTGTAGTTCTACTTCTTTCTCATGTTTTTCCTGGACATTTAATTGTCTTTGCCAATTATTCTTACTGTAGTATTCACGTTCGTTTGTAAGCAAAGATATGACTTTTTCGTGTGGATCATTACCCGTGATTTCCATTGATGCAATTTTATTAACATATAAGATATGTGTTGTTTTTTCTTTTTTAGAAAATCTGTAGCGATAAGATAGTTCTAATATTTTATACTGTGTTCCTTTGGTCCAAAAAACAGTATCACAAGCTTCACTCGGGAATTTAAGAACATAAGGCTCTGTATGTTGTATCCATACATCAATATACTGAGGAAATTGGTCGTTTTTTTGGGGCCGCTGCTTAACTGTAAAAGTAAACACTTCAAATTTGTCGTTATCATTGACATTTTTATCAGCAAAGTAACGCTCAAATTGCACTTTATTTTGTTTCCAATCTCTCTTTTTACGTTCTTCTTGTTCAATTTCAGCATCTAATTTAGCCGGATCAATCTCAATAAAATCATTCTGGCTTTGAGAAAGCTGCTTTTCTATAAAGCCGACATTTTTATCTACCGAATCTTTACTATACCCAACTCCAGCTCTCAAATTTCGAACAATCAATAACAAACGGCTTATTATGTCAGCTATATATTTATTTTCTGGAGTATTAAATGACGGCTCATATCCCCTTCCTGTGACAAATTTTACAGAAGAACCTCTTGTCGATAACTCCATAAAAGTTCTGGCAGTTGGGTGCACTTTTTCAATACGTTGGGTCTCCTGTTTTTCTCTTAGTTCCTCAGCAGGTTTAGCTAAAATCTGGTCTGCAAATTTGATAAACTTGCTCACCTGTTTTTGAAATTCCTCACCCGGAAAATTCCCTTTGCCATCTTTTGGAATTGTCGTGGTGCTGTCTTTATCCAGAATTAATTGCCACAGTTCTCCCTTGAAGGAAAATAAAAGTTTTTGATATTCTATTAGGGTAAAGGCAGAAGGAATAATATTTAAATGGATCATAATATCACCGACAATAATGGTGAATTCACCAGCATGCCTACACGAAGGTGCGTCGTGATATTTATATTCCCCTTGTTTTTTCCAGTCCCCCTTTTCTATCCACCATTTGCCGTGTTTAGGATCAATAATGGGGAAAAGATCTATTGCGCGTTCTTCGCTCTTAACCCTTGGTATCTCCAGATTAAGCGAAGATTTGCATTTGAGAGCAAATTGACAGACTAAGTTGTCATCAAGACGTGGATATGACGGGATTTCAGCCGTAAAGTATCTGTCTTTCTGTTTCTTGACTCTAACTGGGTTGTGCGCTATTTCACTTATGTATGCAAATTGGTCTTTTGAGCTCCAATGAACTCTAATAAGTCTTAATTCAAAATCTTCAGACATGATTTATGCCCAATAATTGTAAACCTGATCGTTATGTTCAGCACCTTGAATCATCCGCTGAATTTCCGTTGAGGCATTAATTGAATCATAATTATCTATCGTCAGACCAATTGTCTCGTTTATTACAATGGCAAATTCTCGTACAAGGTCATACTTTTTAACTTCGGTGTTGTCCCTAATTACACTCAGATCACCATCAAACATAAAATGAGGAAGTACCTTCATTAACAAAATGATGTTGAGTGTGTCACTCTCAAACAGCTGATCAGAACGTTCTGACTGCAGATCTTTATACAACTCTTGGAATAACAACGCCTGGCGCATGACCCTCATGCCCACTTCGATGCCCAATGGAGATAAAAAATCTCTATTCCATTCCCCAAACCTACTTGCAATGACGTTGCTTGAATCATAACGAGGATATGACTTTCTGTTTAACCAAAAATCACCCGGCGGCAAATAAACGGGGCTGGTATTTTCATCCATCCCTTTGACCTCCTCTTCGATGAGATCAATATTAGCAAGGGGGCTTTCAAATTTTATGAGATAGGCTCGATCCAACACCTTGGGGGCAAAGTAATGTGTGGTTTGATCGATATTGATAGTGCCAATAATCCTGACGTTGGCCGGGAATTCAAATTCAGCGGGGATGTTTAATACCCCTCCTATCATCCTACGAACTTTCCCGTATAGATCCACAAGGGAGTTTTGGTCATTGTTGCCTAATATTTCATGCAGTTTTCTGGTGATTTCTTTGTGCTGCAAGAAATCTCCAAAATCTGCAAATTTAGTATCGGGGAGACCACTACGAGCTTCATCAAATATACCGATAATAGTTTCAAACTCAGATCTTATGTGTTCAGCTTCTTCTCTGGAATAAAGATGTATTGTAGGTGGCTTTTCCCGTTCTTCCAGGACGGATAAAAAATCAGCGAAATAATATTCAACCCTCGCAAGATTCATTTCATCCAAACATATAAGATGTAAATGTTCAGGATCACGTTTTGCAGCAACAATGGCATCCAGAAAAGGCGTTGTCATGTACGATTTTTGCATTGGATTATAGTATCCCAGTAAATCTTCCGAACTTGTCCAGTTCGGTTTCACAGGGACAATTTTTGCGACACCACCTATGGCCTGCGCAAAAGCATTTACGAGATACGATTTCCCTGTGCCCGATGCCCCGGAAATAATGATAAGATCATTAGTGCGTAGCAGAGTGAGGAAATTTCCCAGTACAGATTTCGTATAGTATTTATCTTTTGAATACAGGTACGATTGGATTTGGGATATGAGTTTGTCAAAATCTCCGTCAAGATCGTCGGTAAAATTAAGGCGAGTTTCATCGTCAAGAAATTCACTTTGCGTATCTCCCCTAACATATTCATACTGGCTTTTCGAAATCAATTTCAGATCGCGTAAGAAATCCGCCTTTGATTGGACATATTCCTTGAGTTGTGTCATTTTTAGTTTTACCTCTTCTTTTGCGCTTTCTAACCGTTCGATTTCTTTTTTCTTCTCAATATCACATTCGTTTTTTACTTTGTGTAGTTCCTTTTTTTCTTCTTGTTTCTCAGTTTTGCATTCCTTTTTTACTTTGCGCAGTTCCTTTTTTTCTACTTGAATATCTTTTGTTATTTGTGCTT
>JAOZKP010000616.1 GCA_029935295.1 bacterium
CGGTCGCAAGGGTCTGCGTGGATAGCGGGGAGTTGGGTTGAATGAATACAGATTTCCAGATCAAGAGGGATAATCTGTAAGTCATGATGTTCAGAGACAACTTTGAACCACTCTTCAGGTGTGGCCGGCAGCTTAAGTTTGCCTTTACGCTGCTTGAGCGCAATCTCAAAACCACTGATGGCAGAGACGTAAACTACTGGGCTCTGGCCGATCTTTTCGCAAACTTCAGGGGATAGATTGCCTCCACCCTGAGCCAGCCAGAGCAGGGCGCAGGTATCAAGTAGCATCAAATTACCTCTTCCGGCCACTCATCTTCAGCCAGAACTTCAGTTGGGTCATAGTCAATTCCGATTTTACTCATGATTGGATGTGGTTTCAGGCGATCTTTACATTGGTGGGGAACCAGATTAGCAATCGGCTTGCCGGCGCGGCAGATCAAAACTTCCGTACCCGTATTTTCAACTTTTGCGAGCAGGGATGATAGATTTGTCTTGGCTTCATGAATATTAACAACCAGCATATTTACTCCGTTTTGTCCATAGTTGATCCAATTTATACTGGTTAGTTTAATAGACTAAGTTCTCAAAGTCAAGGTTCACTTTCTTTAGGTTATGGAATTTAATTCTCTTCCGACCCCAATTAACCAATTAATGCATTTTCCCCTTTAATTGACACCCGATAAGATTACTGCTATATTCTAGACAGTCTAGATTGATAGTTGTCATTTAAAAACTTTAAGAGGTGTTGATATGATTGAGAACCACTGGCAGCTTCAGGAGGCCAAGAACAAGTTCAGCAGTCTGGTTGAAAAAGCCCGGCATTGCGGGCCGCAGATTGTAACCCGGCATGGTCGGAATGCGGTAGTGGTGCTTGCCATCGAGGAATATACAAAATTAATAAAACCGGAAGTCGGCCTGGTTAAATTTTTTCAAAACTCACCCCTTGTGGATATGGGGCTGGATTTGTCTCGGGATAAAGCGGTGCCGCGGGATATTGAGCTATGAAATATCTTTTGGATACCTGTCTCCTGTCGGAGTTAATAAAAAAAAATCCCTGTCGGAAAGTGACCGGATGGATAGCGGAGATTGAAGAGAGTGATCTCTTTATCAGCGTTTTAACCATTGGTGAAATTCATAAAGGTATTGAAAAATTACCTGATGGTAAAAAGAAAGAGAAGTTGCACCAGTGGGTCAATGTTGATCTTATCGAAAGGTTTGCGAATCGGATAATTGACTTTGATTTTAAAGCAGCAGCGGTTTGGGGAAGAATTCAAGCGCACTCCGAACTCTCCGGGAAGGGTATGCCCGCAATCGACGGCCTGATCGCCGCCACGGCTATTGCCTCTGAGCTCACAGTGGTAACCCGGAATATCTCGGATATGGAAATCAGCGGCGTTATTTTATTCAATCCCTGGGAATGAAGGACAGGTCAAAACTTCGGCACCCCCATTTTTAATCCTTGCAAGGTCAATAAAGGTGAGCTTATGT
>JAOZKP010000617.1 GCA_029935295.1 bacterium
GATTCCGGTTTGGTGTTTTGTGATTTGGTTGGTAAATTGAAAGAACTTTTTGGATTATAGTGGTGGTTAAATTTGTTCTGCTGAGAATTACTATTGCAGATACCTTAAGTTTTTACTGGCATATTTTTTTAGTTTTCGGTTCGCATCAGAGTTTGCGACTTTTTCCAGGGTGTTGGCGTAGCGAGATTGTTTGGAGCGACCGAGAACATTGCAGAGCCAGGACATTGCTTCGACATGGTGACGATCGTTTTTATTTTTTTGATAGCCGCGCAGGAGTTGTTTATTAACGGTGTCAAGTAAAGTCCGGTTGCTGAGATAAGATTTGCAGATTTTTTTAGCGGCATAACGCTGGTTTTTGGCACTTGATGACTGCAGCATTTTGATATATTTTCGGACTTTGGGAGAAAGGTTGGGACGTTTGACTGCCGGTGCAGACGGCTGGCGTTTAATGCTGGCAACCTGCTTGGGTTTCGGTTTTTTGGATGGTTCCGGCGTAGAGATACTCTGAGTGGGTTGTGGTTCCGGTTTAGAGATGTTTTCGACATGCTTTGTGGGTGCAAGTGATGCAGTTTTGGTAGGAGGAGTGTTGCTGTTTTCGTTACTGTCCTGAAAATTAAAACTACCCATCAGCGATGATGATTCCCAGGGGGTTTGTTGGCCGCCTGTATCATTAACCACGCCGATGCGAACCTGTTTGAAAACCTCTTCAATACTCAAATCGGGCCGTTCAATATTGGCTAGCAGATGCTTGGTGTAGATGCCGTTACTGCCTTTGCCATCAGCCGCGACAGATCCGGGTGCGGTTGAGAAAGCCAGAAGGGTTCCCCGAGGGGCATCAACCAAGGCCAGACCTTTCGATGTACTCCGGAAACTGCGGGCGAAGGGGTTGTCGCGGCAGGCATCCAGAATAACAATATTAAGGGGGCAGTGAGAGTCTTCCATCTTGCTGAGAACCCGGCCTAAATCAATCGCCTCAAATTCGACATCGCCTTCGGTTTCCAGGACGGCATCGGTTGGGATGAGATAGTTGCGGCCTTTGACCTGAATTCCGTGGCCGGCGTAGTAGAAAAGCCCGACATCGACCTGACTTAGTTTGCGCCCGAAGGCATTCATCTCACTTACCATATCCCGGCGGCAGCCGTTTTCAACCAGATCTACATCAAAATCAAGCCGGCGGAGAAGCCGGGCCATGCTGCGGGCATCATTGACTGGATTTTTTAATTTCGATTTTTCGTAAGCACTGTTGCCGATAACCATCGCCAGGCGTTTTTGTTGAACTTTTGCGGCACTTTTACTTACCGGCTGGATGCCCCGCATACTCCGGTTTTGACCCTGAGTTTCCGTTTGTACATGCTTGCTGTTTTCGGCTTTACTTTTATTGTTGTCACCGCAAGATGACAATATTCCGATTCCCGGAAATAATAGAATTAGACTAAGCCACATCAAAGCCCGGCGAAATTTTCTCATTTGACTGGATCTCCTGA
>JAOZKP010000618.1 GCA_029935295.1 bacterium
CTCAACGGCCCAACTTTGAGCTCAATCGATAGAATTTTCCGCGCACTGTTTTTTGCCGCATGTCTTAGGCAAATATCAACAACCCGACTGATTACTGGTAATTCATGCATAAACTGAAAATCCCAACCAGTTTAACCCAACTGCAAAGCGTGATTAGCAGATTCCGACCATGGTTTTATCTTTTTTAACACGGGGGCGAGGGTGCGCTCAGCAACCTCAGTATCGTAGGCAGCCTGAGCCCGCAACCAATAGCCGTTCGAGAGACCAAAGAAACGACATAAACGTAAATCGGTATCAGCCGTTACAGAGCGTTTACCTGCGACAATCTCACTTATCCTTTGTGCCGGAACGGCAATCTCTTTAGCCAAACGATATTGGCTAAGACCCATAGGTTTAAGAAATTCTTCCAATAGAATTTCGCCGGGGGTTACAGGCTCTAATCTATTCATAATTGAAACTCCTTTTTTATTTTTCAAACCAGAAAATGTTCTGTAAGGTACTAATGGTAATCGACAATTTCTACATTTTCCAAACCAGCATCACTCCAATTAAAACAGATTCGCCACTGATCATTAATACGAATGCTGAATTGACCGGAACGATTACCTTTCAACATCTCCAGACGATTACCGGGTGGAACCCTTAAATCATCCAGCCTACCGGCAATTTCCAGTTGTCGTAATTTGCGCCGGGCAACCCGCGCAATATTCACATATTTTTTAACACTGTAACCCTTTGCCAAGGCTTCGGTAGATTCGCATTTGAATGAAATTATCATACAAAAATTAGTAACGTAATTCGTGATTAATAGCAAGCGGGTTTTCCAAAATTGCTGTCTCACCCTTAAAATCCGAACTTGAATAAAAAAAATGAACACTTGTTCGTTTTTTTCTTGACTTGGGTTTGATTCCCGAGTATGAACCGTAGAATGAAGATTCTGGTATGCATAAAACAGGTCGGCGATGACGGTCAGATGAACCGATTTGACGCCCATGCCTTGGAAGAAGCGCTCCTGATAAAGGAGCAACTGATAACACAAAGAGCTGAACCGGCTACGGTTCATGTGGTAACGGCCGGGCCGGCAGCAGCAGCCGATATTATCCGCCGGGCGTTCGGCCTCGGTGCGGATGCAGGTTTTCATATCGTTAGAGAGGAAACTGAATATACACCATCTTTTGTCACGGCAAACCAACTGGCGGCCGTAGCCCGACAAGCACAATATGACCTGATCCTGACGGGCATCATGTCGGCTGACATGATGGCGGGCCAGACCGGGCCGATGCTGGCCCGGATTCTGGAAATCCCCTGCGCCACCGGGGTGGTTAATACCTGTCTGAACCTGAAGGAAAATTTTGTTGAAGTTGAACGCGAGCTCGAAAACGGCTGGCGCGACCTTCTCGAAATTGACCTGCCGGCCCTGCTCACGATTCAGGCCGGCATCAATACTCCAAGATATCCCCGCCTCTCCAATATGCTGGCGGCCA
>JAOZKP010000205.1 GCA_029935295.1 bacterium
CAGAAATTTGCCATCATTGATCAAAAGGTTGTGTGGTATGGCAGTATCAACATGTTAAGCTATGGGAGCGCACAGGAAAGTATCATGCGAATTGAAAGTTCTAATATCGCAAATGAATTGATGAAAAGTATTGAGGAAGCATAACTCAATATACCAATGGCATCGTTGGTGGCGCCAGCGACCCAGATGGGTAAACTACTGCACAAAGTAAATAATTGATGATCAGTTGGACGTACAGAAATATTTCCAATTACTCCTATCTGAAAATTGAGGTTGATTGTGGTGATTGGAGGCCAATAACAGTCATTCAGGGTTGAAGAGGTCGGGTGAAAACAATAGCCGGCCCCTCTGTTTTTCTCATGGAATTTGTGATGCTGATAAAACTTTGGTAATTTGGCTTCTTAAAAACGAATATTTCCAAAGTTTTTGGACAAAAATAGAACTTTATGTTAGAATAATAGAAGTCAGGGTAGATCTCAATGGTCGTTCTTTCTATTTTTGGAATAATCAAGTAGATGAGGAATGGAATAATGTATATTCAGAGGGTTGAATGATGAATACATCACAAAAGGTTATGTTTAATCAGGATGATCTTAAACAAGTCTTAGAGCCGCTTATTCGTCGCGTTGTTCGGGAAGAGCTCTTAAGGGTAGCGCAACAACAACCGGATATTTTTTTCCTACATTCTGATATGCCGATTTACGCTGATATGGAAGAAATTGCTCAGCGAAAAGTCTCTGATACTGTCGAGCTCATCTCGCACAAAGAGGTTTGGGGGTGAGTGACTATCAGGCGGTATATGAAAAACTTTTTGTTAGAAATTTGACTCGCTATAGCTCATTAAAAACGCAGATCCGGCGATGTGTCGATCAGGTGCTTGAGAATCCCTATACGCAGACGGAGTTCCTTGGTGATGTTAGCGGAAAGCTTAATTTAAAAGGATGCCGAAGTGCTCGTGTTAATAGAAATTTTCGTATTATTTTTGTGATTTGTGAAGAATGTCAGCGTATTTCTCAATGTGATTACTGTTTTTGTGATAATCTTGCTGATAAGACAGTCGTATTTCTCACCGTTGGTCCTCACGACAAGGCCTATGCTATTAAGTAATCGATATTGCGGTTAGGGTGACAGCAGGGCTCCTTTCGTCAAGATGATCACTATTTGATTATAAAAAAATTGTAATATTCCTCCCGAACCGGCGTCTGTATGTATAGGCGCCGGTTTTTGCGTCTGTAACTTTTATAAAAATAAATCTAGCAGCCACCGGCCAATGGTTTTTCCTGACGTTGAATGGCCGGTGGCCCCCGCAAATCGAGGTGAGATATGGATTGGATTACAGAAAATATAGCCATTGGAAACTTTATTGATGCTGAAAATGCTACCAAAGACGAAGTAGATGCAATTCTTTGTTTAAAGCCGGATTGCTGCCTTACTCTTGGTTGCGTGTCTGGTCTGTTTCTTGTGGTTCGAAAGTGAATCTTGGGAAGTAACAATCACTGAAGATACGTATGGAAGTGGTAAGATTGTTGACCCGTCTAATTAAGTTCCTCGTGGAGAACTTACAGATGAAAAAATAATAAATGGCTATACAATCAGGCTATGGCAGCGGTAGTAAGACCCTTGCCAGTTATCTTAATAAGGTAGGTTTTTCAAATCTACAGAATAAGTGGTATCGGCGGGTGCCAACCTCAAAGAGTTCGTATGATTGTTTCACTAACTTCGGGTGCGGCGAAAAACACTCGCACCGCCCCGACTCCGTCAACCACCCACGCGTTTTGCCGGTACGTTCCGGAAGATGATTTGGCTTATTTGATCATTCAAACATTTGATTCAAACATTTGATTATTTTCCTGCGCGGTATCGCCAGCCGATTTTTTTTGGAAAATCTGTTTTCTGCTGTTTGTTAATTATGTGAGATATCTATAATGTGTATAATGCGAAAAAACCTGCGATTGCTTCTGGTTATATGTTTGTTTCTTTTGCCGGTCAGCGGTTTGGCAATGACCGGGGCTGAAGCGGCCGGGATCCGGTCGGTTTCCGTGATTGCTCAGGAGAGCGACGGGCGGACAACCGAACTTGAACTCTACCGGGGCAGTCACGCCCTGCTCGTCGGGGTCAGTGATTATACTGCCGGTTGGCCCGATCTGGAAAGCGTGCCGGGGAAATTCGGGGACAGTCACCGATAAAGTTTTGTTTATAGCTATTAACCGTTTATCTAACCGTTTATCGCAAATTTGAAAGGATACATTAAACCTTGATCTCTCTTCCCCGTTTTGAACAATGGCTCGAAATTACTCGAACCGAACCTCTGGCCGAGAGTCCGGAGATTGCCGCCGGGCGGCAGGCCGAGGAGTTTCTTAAAGGTTTGGTCGACAGTAATCTCAGGTTTAAGGGAGCCCACTGCTTTGTCGGTAAACGGGTGCCGGCACCGGCGCTGCGGCGCCGTTTTGAGATCGATCTGGTGGTTTTGACACGAAAACAGCTTCATATTCTCGAAGTCAAAAACTGGTCCGGCGAACTTTTCCCTCAGCGAAAGGGTTGGGTACAGCGTAAACGGGACGGTCGGGAAATTGAGCATCAGAACCTGACCCGCTACAATTCACAAAAGGTCGAAGTCCTGCTTGACTACTTGCAGAAGCATGGCGTTAATCTGAAAAACACCATGGTTTCTCAAAAAGTTCTGTTTATGAATGAAAGGCTTACGATTTATCCAGATATTATGGCCGACCGTGATGTTATCGTCCGTTCGCAGTTGGATGACTATCTGGGTAGCCAGAAAGGCAGCTCCTATGGTGAACGTCTGCTTTTTTCAGTAATCGAGGCTTGCCTAGATGCGGAAAAAAGCTCTATTTTAGTGGGTGGGCTTTTCAAAGCTATAAAAAAACGTGAGTTCAAAGAGGCCGTCAAGGCGCTCTCCGAGTTGCGGACCTGGGATCTGGTTGGCTGTTACGGCGGCCGGATTCTTCAGGGCGATGGACTTTCTCTGCGCTGTAACGGCAAAAGCTATGATCTGAAAAAACTTGAAAACGGGAAGCGGCTCGAATTCAAATGGCAGAGAAACCGGCTTGTTGGCCTCTTGGGTACTCTTCTGACCCGCCGTCCGATCGGCAAGGTGCGCGGTCTTGAGAAAAAAACCGGCATCGACCCCCGCTCCGCCACCCTGCTTTTCCACGCTGCCGGTCAGCCCTCGCCAACCAGCATAAACCTCAGAGAATTGGAGTGGTTTGTCCGGGGGTGAAGAAACTGAAATAGTTCCAAGCCTAAATTTTTCTTGAAAACTTCAATTTTAAGTGTTCCTGTCCGCTTAGGGCTAAAGTTTGCGCTGGAGGTCTATCCTCATATCGAGACAATTTGAGCAGAATGTTTTGTTGCCTTAATAGTATAAAAATATTGACATTTAACCTACATTATTATATCATATAAATGAATTACAAATCATAAATATTATTATATTATTGAGGCGTTGATAAATGATAGATAGAAATTTAATGTACTCTTTTGATCGTGATCTGTTCAAAGGTAAAGTCATATTGTTGTTTGGCCCCAGGCAGGTGGGGAAGACGACATTGATATTGTCGTTACTGGAACAACGTCAGGAAAAGACATTATTGCTTAATGGCGACGAAGCCGACATTAGAGAAATTCTTGACACTCCAACATCTACCCAACTCAAGCTGCTGACCGGTTCAAACCAGATTGTCTTTATAGATGAAGCTCAACGAATCAACGGAATCGGTTTGACCCTTAAACTGTTTTCTGACCAGCTGCCATCCGTGCAGGTGATTGCTACCGGTTCATCCGCATTTGAATTAGCCAATCAGCTCAACGAGCCGTTAACCGGCCGCAAATACGAATATCATCTGTATCCACTCTCATTCGCAGAGATGGTTAAACATCATGGTTGGCTTGAGGAAAAACGCCTTTTGCAGCATCGTCTGATCTATGGTTATTATCCGGAGATCGTCACCCACCCTGAGGATGCACCAAGGCTGCTCCGGTTACTCACCGACAGCTATCTGTACAAAGATCTTCTGCTTCTGGATAAAATAAAAAAATCGGCGTTATTGGAAAAGCTGGTCAAGGCTCTAGCCTTGCAGATTGGCAGTGAAGTCTCATATAGTGAACTCGGGCAATTGATTGGCAGTAACAGCCATACGGTTGAACGCTATATTGATTTACTGGAAAAAGCTTTTGTTGTTTTTACCATACCGGCTTACAGTCGTAACGTTCGTAATGAGATAAAAAAGGGCCGCAAAATCTATTTTTATGACAACGGTATCCGCAATGCCATTATTAATAATTTTAATCGACCTGATTTACGTTCCGACATAGGATATCTGTGGGAAAATTTTTTATTCAGTGAAAGAATGAAATTTCTGGCGGACAAAAACTGGTTTGCCAACCGCTATTTCTGGCGCACGACGCAACAGCAGGAGATTGATTACATCGAGGAACGTAACGGTAAAATTACGGCATGGGAATTCAAATGGAATCCCAAAGCCAAAGCCCGCTTTCCAAAAACTTTCACTAAAGCATATCCCGAATGCAAAACCGCAGTAGTTACACCGGATAACTTTAGCTTCTTCGTATCCGACCCCAATTAACCTCAAGAACAAGTGGTTTGGCCGGGGTAGCTCGGGGGGGCGACTGCGGGTGAGTTTTACGATCAACTATGCATATACCTTGCCGGTTTGGGATTGTTTTGCGGAGCCGCAGGAGGGGCATTTATTGTCGCCGCATACCTTGCAGTAGATTTCACCGCAGTCACGGCATTTGTAGAATGGGAAATAACAACTTGAAATCGCATCTTTGGCTCTTCTTCCACAATTCGGACAACTTGAATAATCACTCATGACTTCCCTCCTTGGTTTTGGTTATAAGAATTGTTTGGATATCTGCTCTGATTGAGGAGGTTTTTTTAATAATGAGAAAGCAATTGAGTCTTTTTCTTATTCTGATTTGAAAACGAATTTACCGGTTAATGATGTTGATTCCCAGGGTGTCTGGTGGCCAGTGGATTTTTTTAGTACAGTGAGGCGGACTTTTTTGAAAAACTCTTCAATTGTGATGCCGGGTGTGTCCAGATGCTGGAGTAGGGCCGAGGTATAAACGCCAAGATTTTCATCGCCGTCTGATGCGGAAGAATCAGCACAAAGCAAGCTTGGATCAATTTGTAGATAAAGAAGGACATACGAATGACACCAAACTAAAAAAGGGGTCACGCGCAAAACGCGTAACCCCTTGAATTTATTGGTAGCGGGGG
>JAOZKP010000206.1 GCA_029935295.1 bacterium
AGCCTACCTGCTTTCAGCGGTTCGTAACCTGGCTTTGGCCGAGGAACAAAATCTTGACCTGCTGGTACTTTGTCAATGCTGTTTAGGAAGCCTTAAGAAAGCGGCCCAGATGATGACTGAGGATAGTGCAATACAGGATGAAGTGCGCAATATTTTAGAGAGCGAAAATCTCAGGTACCGAGGTGATGTTAAAATCAAACATCTTCTTACAGTATTGTATCATGATGTTGGTATCGAAGCCATCCAAAAACAACTAAATGCTACTTTTAAAGATCTCAATATTGCTGTGCAATATGGCTGTCATGGGCTTAGGCCAAGCTCGGTCACGCAATTTGATGACCCGTCAAACCCCACCATATTCGATGAACTGGTCAGGGTTACCGGAGCTGAAAGTGTTGACTGGCCGCTGAAACTTGATTGTTGCGGCGCTCCGGCGCTGGGCATTGATGATAATCTCTCTAACAATCTAGCGGTAAAAAAAATTCTGGATGGGAAAAAAGCCGGAGCTCAATATATCTGTACGGTTTGCCCTTATTGTCATCTCCAGTTTGATACCGTGCAGGCAATGATAATTAAGCAAAAAAAACTCAAAGGGTCGCTCCCCGCGATTCTCTATCCCCAACTTCTCGGTCTCGGTATGGGCATCGACGCAGAACTGTTGGGTCTCAATCAAAATCAGCTTGAAATCGGAAATATCAGGTCATTTTTGTGTAACAAGGAGTAAAAAATGTCAGAGCAAAAATCAGGCTCAGTGATGGTCGTGGGAGGTGGTATCAGCGGTATGCAGAGTGCCCTCGATTTGGCCGATTCCGGCTTCTACGTTTACCTGATCGAACGTTCAAGTTCAATCGGCGGCATGATGGCTAAATTGGACAAGACATTTCCCACTAACGATTGCTCGATGTGAATTATCTCACCCAAACTGGTCGAGGTCGGCCGGCATATCAATATAGAGCTTCTAACTCTCTCCGAGGTTGAAGAGGTCAGTGGGGAAGAGGGCGATTTTACCGTTTCCGTTACGCAGCATCCACGTTATGTTGATATGGAGAAGTGTATAGCCTGCGGTTTATGTGCTGAAAAATGCCCAAAAAAAGTCCCCGACGCCTACAATCAGGGACTGGTCAATCGTAAAGCCATCTACCTCGAATATGCCCAAGGTGTACCCCTGAAATACGCCATTGATCCAGATCACTGTATCTATCTGCAAAAGGGTAAATGCAGGGCCTGTGAAAAGATCTGCCCGGCCGGAGCCATCAATTTTGCTGAATCTGAAAAAAAACTCTCTTTTAAAGTTGGGGCGGTTATTTTGGTTCCGGGCGGAACAACTTACGATCCGGGCCGTAATGACAGTTTCGGCTATAAAAAATATCCCAACATTGTCACCAGCCTGGAATTTGAGCGGATGCTCTCCGCTTCCGGCCCGACCGGCGGCCACCTGCTTAGACCATCCGACGGTCAGGAGCTGAAAAAAATCGCCTGGATTCAATGCGTCGGTTCCCGAGATGAACGACCGTCAGGTAACCGTTACTGTTCCTCGATCTGTTGCACCTATGCTGTAAAAGAGGCAATGTTGGCTAAAGAACACAGCTCCGCTGGCCTTGATGCTGCGATTTTCTATATCGACATTCGCACTAGTGGTAAAGATTTTGAGAGATATTACAATCGCGCCAAAAATGAGCTCGGAGTTCGCTTCATTAAGGCCAAAGTTGCAAGTGCACCACCGCTGCTGGGAAGCGAAACCCACCAGATCTCCTATGTCGATGAATCTGGATGCAGTCGGATTGAGGAATTTGACCTGGTCGTGCTTTCGGTCGGTCTGCAAACAACTAAAATCAGCACTGAACTGGCACAAAAGGTCGGCATCGCATTAAATAGATACGGTTATGCCGAAACCTGCGGCTTTACTCCGGTCAGTACCACGAGGCCCGGTATCTATGTCGGCGGTGCTTTTCAAGCCCCTAAAGATATTCCCTCTTCGGTGATTGATGCCAGCGCTGCCGCCGGGATGGCGGCGAGTCGGTTGTCTGAAGTGCGCTGGTCGCAAACGCGATCTCAAGTGATTCCCCCGGAATCGGATGTCAGTGGTCAGGTTCCACGTATCGGTGTTTTTGTCTGTTGCTGTGGAACTAATATTGCCGGAGTTGTCGATGTTCCCGCAGTTGTCGAGTTTGCCCAAAAACTGCCGGGGGTTGTCTATGCTGAAAAGAATCTGTTCAGCTGTTCTCAGGACACCCAAGATAAAATCGCCAGCATAATCAAAGAAAAAAATCTTAACCGGGCCGTAGTCGCCGCCTGCTCACCGAAAACCCATGAACCGCTTTTCCAGGAAACCCTGATCAGTGCTGGTCTTAATAAATATCTTTTTGAGATGGCCAATATCCGCAACCACTGCTCATGGGTTCATAAAGATGCCCCGGAACTGGCTACTCAAAAAGCCAAAGACCTGGTAAAAATGGCGGTCGCTAAAGCCCAATTGCTTGAACCGCTGAATGAGCCGGAAATGCAGGTCACCCATGCCGCGTTGATTATCGGCGGTGGTGTTGCCGGCATGGAAGCCGCCGCCAACTTGGTTGCCCAGGGCTATCAGGTTTACCTGCTCGAAAAAGAGGCTCAGCTTGGCGGTCAAGCCCGGCATCTTTACCAGACCTGGCAGGGCGAAAGTATCGCCGATTATCTCAACAAACTTATCAGTTCCGTAAGCGCGCATGAGAATATCGAAATATTTCTTAATACAAAAATTGAGAAAGCCGAAGGTTTTGTCGGCAATTTTCAGACCTCCATCGCTAGTGGTAATAGCCGCCGGGTTATCGAACACGGGGTCACCGTTATTGCCTGCGGAGCGCAAGAATTAAAACCTGACTTTTATCTTTATGGACACGATCCCCGGGTTGTGACTGGTCTTGAACTGCAGCAGCGCCTGCTTGAAGAGGAAGCTGAACTTAAGTCAAGCCAGAGGATTGTTTTTGTTCAATGTGTCGGTTCGCGGATTCCCGAAAGACCCTACTGTTCCAAAGTTTGCTGCAGCCAGTCAATCAGCAGCGCTTTGAAACTTAAAGAGCTCAATCCGGAAAGCGATATCTTTATCCTTTACCGGGATATTCGTACTTACGGATTCCAGGAGGAGCTCTATCACCGGGCTCGGATCGCCGGTATTGTTTTTATTCGTTTTAATTCGGATGAGGAATTTTGCGTCAGCCATGATGAGAATAATAAGCTTATGGTTTCGTTTACCGATACTGTTTTGCAACGGCGTATGCAGATTAGTGCTGAACTTCTGGTTCTGGCTTCCGCTATTATTCCGGAAGCCAATAACCCTCTGACCCAGTTCTATAAAATTTCCCAGAATGAAGACAATTTTTTTATGGAGGCGCATGCCAAATTGCGCCCGGTAGAATGTGCGACCGACGGAGTTTTTATCTGCGGTTTGGCGCATGCTCCCAAACCGATTGATGAATCAATAGCCCAGGCCCATGCGGCAGCATCCCGAGCTGCAACTATTCTTTCCCAAAAGAGTATCAAAGGTGGCGGCATAGTTTCATACATTGATCCCGAACTTTGTTCTGGATGTCTCGGTTGTATCAACGTCTGTCCTTATGGGGCAATCTCAGTTGTCGCCGAAAAGAAAGTGGTCGAAGTCAACCCGGCCCTGTGTAAAGGCTGCGGAGCTTGCGCCGCAGCCTGCCCCTCTGAAGTTCCGGTTATCAGGGGTTTCAGCAACCACCAGATTTATGCCCAGATTGCCGGCATGTTAACTTAAAGCTAAAGTTTATTAAAGCCGATGAAAATATATGAAACGCATAACATGCAAGATCAAGAAGACCTTGAGACGCTCGACAATATTGAGTATCTTACCGGAATCTGTGAGCGACTTGAGGCATGGGGTACGGTTGAAATATTGAGGCTGCAGGCGATTAACCTTAGAGCTGAAATTGATCATAAATATCCAATAACAACAAATAACAAAACAAATAATCAACCAGGAGGAAATTGTGCAAACAGCAGAATTCAGACCTAAAATAATTGCTTTTTTGTGCAACTGGTGTGCCTACGGTGCTGCCGATCTGGCCGGCGTCAGCAGGATGCAGTACACTTCCGATATTCGGCCGATCAGAGTTATGTGCTCAGCCACGGTTTCGCCGCATTATATCCTGCGAGCCATTCAGAGCGGGGCCGACGGTATTTTTGTCGGCGGCTGACATGTCGGCGACTGTCATTACCTGTACGGTAATCATATGACCATCAAAAGAGTTTCATTCATGCAGGAGCTCTGCAAAGTAATGGGTTTTGGAGGCAGGCTGCAACTGGAATGGATATCTTCGGCTGAAGCTCAGAAATTTGTTGAAGTCATAACTGCATTTAGCGAAAAAATCAGAAAACTGGGGCCCAGTCCCCTTGCCACCGCCGACCTTTATAATTTTGGTAACAGTGAGATGGCTCCGGGCGCAGGCTTCGAAGTCAGCCAGGGAGATTAAAAATGCAGGCCCAGGTAACCCAGTGGTTGAAAGAGGGCAAGGTTGACATCTTCATTGCTTATAAAAACTTTGACGGACATATCATTCCCCATTGTTTTACCTCAGATAAGCTGGATGAGGTAAAAGATCTGCAAAGCGGTCGAGAGCATTATGCGCTTGAAAAAGTGGCAACCAAAATTGCCGCTGCATATCCGGATCTGAAAATTGGTCTGTTGCTGGCCCGAAAATGCAACCAGCAAGCTCTTAATGTTCTTTATGTCTGGAATCAGCTGGATCCGGAGAAAATAGAGATTCTGGATGATTCTAATGATTCCATGCCTGAAATTAAAGCTGAAGAGATGCCCTTTAAAGAGCAGATGGGGCTGCCTAAAACCATGATTCCTGAAGATCTCGCAGAATTTAACCAGGCTGAGCTTTTTTCCCGTTGGATGTATGAGTTTTCCAAATGTATCAAATGCTACGGCTGTCGAAATATCTGTCCGGTCTGTTTTTGTAAAGAGTGCAGTCTTGAGCATAAGGAACTGGTCGCCCCCGGTAAATTGCCGCCGGAAGTGCCGATTTTTCATCTTGTCCGGGCCACACATATGGCTGGCCGCTGTATCGACTGCGGACTCTGCGAAGAGGCTTGTCCGGCCAATATCCCTTTACGTCTGCTTTATCGAAAAGTCGGCGAAATTGTCAGCGATCTTTTTGCTTATGAAACCGGAGAAAGCCTGGATCAGTCACCATTCAGCGTGCTTGGTGACAAGGTTGTTCTCGAACCCAAACCAATCAATGATGGCGTCG
>JAOZKP010000207.1 GCA_029935295.1 bacterium
AGGGTTGCTGAAAACCTGATGTACCTGGAATACGATGACCCGCTTCTAATAGATACCAACAACAGTGACGCGGTTGCCACTAAGTACCCGCAGGCCACCGCCAGTGATGGCGATACCGGCACAATCGCCGACATGGACTACACCGTTAGGACTAAAGCCAGTGCCAAATGGTTCACAGTCACACAGGGAAAACAACTCTATTATATCCGCTGGGAGATAGTAACCGGCAACAGTGCGGTCAGTGGGACTCCGGATAGCAAGGTAAAACTTATCCGTATTTTTACGGCCTTCGAAAAAAAGGATACAGATACAGGTGATATCATCCTTGGCGGCTATAACCCCACCAAAATCGGCCCGACAATTATAACCTTTAAAGTGGATAAGAGCTGATGACTAACACACTTAAAGACAATCGGGGAATGGCTCTGGTCATATCCCTGCTGATCATGACGGTTGCCGCCATGATGGCCATCGGGATCGCGACAAGCTCGACGATCGACGGACAGATATCCCGTAACCAGCGGGATATGGAAAAAGATTTTTTTATTGGCGATGGCACCAACCAGATAAAGATTGGCAAGATCCTCACAGACAATACGCTGGCTCCCACAGTTCTGACTGAACCAGAGGTAAAAAAGCCCGGTGATAGTGATGAGACTCTGTCTGATCTTGACAACCTGCCAACTCCACCAAAATACCGGGGCCGAATCAGTTATTTATTCCGGAGAACTGTCTCTCCCGGCTTCTCTATAGAGAATGCCACCAGTTTTAAATTTTATTACTACACGGTCAGAACCAATTCCCGACGTGACAATCGTGACAGAACCACCATTAAAACAACCGAAAAAAAACTGGGTATATAATCTATCGCCCACTCTAGAAACTGAGGTGTTAATATGTCTACGCTCTCAAAACAATCTTTTCTCTTTATCTTAATAGCCGGTTTAATGCTGATTCTGTCAGCACCGGCACTCTCTCTCGATACCGACATCTACGCTATCAATCCAAGGCCCAATGTTGCTATCCAGTTCGACACCTCCGGAAGTATGGGAGCCGGACTTTACGAGAACGGAGTTAACTACAAACAGGTCTACGCCTCAGCCTGCGAACAAACAGATGGTGGTTATACGGCTTACGATAAAAACGATACGGCTAAGAGTGGTGGAGGTACTAAAAACCCCTATTACAAAAAATTTATCGACCCTGAGGATCCGTTGTATACAGAGTTTGATCTTGATGAAATTGTGTTACTTAAAGGAAGCCCGGGTTTGAGTGTTAGTGACGATAAAATGACAATGGTTGGTGACACAGGCCACCCAGAACATTACTGGGACTATGACAATATTATACGTACCAATACTAAATTAGTTGCCGGCAAGCTGGTAACTATCGATCCGGGGCTAGATGCTCGTTTGACTGTTGACGAAGTTGACCAGACTATCTATCTTGATGAAAAACCTTTACCCCTGGATCGTAATATTACATTAAACAACATCAAGGATTACGAAGATGGCACAACCATCAATCTTGGTTTTGCCGGTACCATGGAAGCACCGGGATTGTATTTTACCGGATATGACTGCACCAATAGCGGTGCAGGCAACTTGCATGAAGCCAGCAACGATGAAACATACATCTACTTCCTCGCTAAAATGAACCGGGTCTTTATGATGATGGCATACCAACTTTTCACCGAGGCATACGACCCAGGGTGGGGTTTCTACGGTTGTCTGGAAAAATCGGTTTTATTGAACCACAAAATCCCTCTATTAGAAGACGAAATATGGACTGACGTTACTCTCAAACAGCCTATAATCTCTCCCAATTACCCTGCTCAATACAAAGATAGAGATAAAGCGGTAAAACTTGGCACGATCACCCAGCCCGGAGCCATTAAAATAAAGTTGCACTTTGTCGAGTTGGATTTGTACACTGATAATAATGATAAAATTAAAATTAAAGACTTAGAAAATAAGGACCTACTAGGTAAAATCACTTATTCCAGCAACAAATCCAGCTCTTTCTATTCAGCTGAATACAGCTTGACCGGAACCTCAAAACGCGGCCTGATAATAAAATTTATAACTGATGGAGCTGATACCGTTAGTAAGGGCTTCAAGATAGATGGTTACAGTTACAGTTCTACATCCAGTTCCGGCGGTTACACAATGAAAACCCGGCTCGATGCGGTGCGTGAGGCTATTCTCTTTGTTATCGATGATACCCGTGGCGATATAAACTGGGCTCTTTCCGGCTTTGATGACGGTGATGGTGCCGATATCAGGCAGCCATTTAACCCGGAACACGCCAACGACGATGCTACGCGCCAAAACATAATCGAACAACTAGAGAAATTTGTCGCTGAGGGAGGGACTCCATTAGGTGAATCGATGCAGGATATATTCAATCACTTTCATAAAAAACAGAAAGATTTTAACATTTGTTCAAGACAGTTTGCGATCCTGATTTCCGATGGATTTCCTTCTGTAGATACTCACTGGGACCGACTTGACAGCAATGTAACAATGAAGGATTTTGATGGTGACGGCTGGACCGCCGACCCATCGCAGAACACTGACCCTAACTATCTAGATGATGTAACCCATTATATGTACACCCATGTTTTTCGGAATTCAGGCTTTGGCGATGAGATTGATGACCCGGCCAACTCCTTTGACAATATAACAACCCATACCTTAAGTTTTGCAATGGATCTGCCGCTGCTGACCGATGCGGCTGAAGATGGCGGCGGGGTCGCACTGGTCGCCAATAGTAGCCAGCAGATGGTCAATGCCCTACGTTCCCTGGCTATGCTGGCAATAAAAAGTGCCTCGTATGTTGCCCCGGTTATATCGGTCGATACAGCCAATAAAACTCAAAGTGGAGAGTGGCTCTATATGGCATTCTTTAAGCCCACCAGTGAGCGCTGGGTCGGCAACCTGAAGAAATACAAACTCGTAAGAAAACAGAAAGATGGTGACTGTCCCGGTCGCACCAAAGAAGAGTGGGTAGTTACCGATACTGGTGGAGATGAGAGCGATGCCCTTGACTGTGATGGTCAGTTCCTGGATGATTCAAAATCTTACTGGAGCAGTGTAATCGATGGCGGTGAAGTAACCGAAGGCGGCGTTGGTGAGAAACTGCGTGCCAAAGTAAAAGCCTCATTTGAGAACAAGACTTACTATTCCGGGAGAAACATTTATGTCTTGAAAAATGAAGTTGATGATTCTTTTCCGAATCCGGTTGCATTCAATCCCACCAATATATCTAATGAAGACCTGGGTGTTGCCGACGACCTTGAGCGTTATAAACTCATAAATTATATTCATGGCTACACCTATACTGCGGATGCAACCACTTACGCTCCGGCTGCATACAGAAACTGGCCTTTGGGCAGTTTTATCCATTCCAACCCTAACCTGATCACCTATGAGACCGTCACAGATGGCAAAACTTATATTATCATTGGCAGCAATGATGGCATGATTCATGTCTTTGATGATACAAATGGTGATGAGGTGATAGCTTTCATCCCTGAAGATCTTTTGCCGCGTCTCAAAGAGATGAATCCTGACAAAGCAGCTACCGGCTATAAAGATAGCCCTCTTTTCTACATCGACGGCCAAACTTCATATTATCAGACATTCTCTAACGAAGGAAAATCTGAACCCAAACAACTGATCTTCGGTCTGCGCCGGGGCGGCAGTTCTTACTACTCGTTGAATGTTGGAAATTCTGATCCCAGCCAATGGACACTGAAATGGCATCTCTACGATGACTCCGACAAATTCACTGAAATGGGAGAGAGTTGGTCCAAGATCGAACTCATGCCGATCCGCATTAAAGATGGGGTTAATACAAAAATTACTGTCGCCGGAGTTTTAGGTGCTGGCTATGACCCTGAATATGATGACACCTCTACCATTGAAAGCAGCAACAGCGACAAACCCGGGGCAGCACTTTATGTCATAGACATTCTTGCCTCGGATGCCAGCGGTGTTTCACTCCTGAAAAAAGTAGGTTATAAACTTCAAGATGGAGATGAAACTGTTTATATGCACTATGCGATACCAGCCAACCCGGCGGTCGTCCCCAATAAATACGGTCGCTTGAAAACCATCTATTTCACTGATCTTGGAGGTCAACTGTGGAATCTTGATTATGACACCGAAAAGTTCACTTTTGCCACCAAACCGCGCCTGGTTTTCAGTGCCAATCCTGGTTCCAATGCCAATAGTGGCGACAAAAATGGCGGCTCAATAGTCGGCAGCAAGGATACCGGTCGAAGGATGTTTTATTCTCCAACTATCACCCTTATGGGAGGATGTAATTATCGCTATAGTAGTAAAGAAGCTTGTGATTATAAAGATCTTGATAAAAATGGTGGGACCGGCAGTGAAGCTTGTGGGTGGAAAACTCGGGACTCGGATACCTATGCCCTGGTTGTCGGCACCGGTGACCGGGTAAATCCCAACCGTCAGGATGTCAACAACCGAATCTATATGATCCTTGACACCAATGAAGATGAGCCTCTTGATGAAACCAATCTTTTCAATGTCACCATGGACGATATTGACATTGACAACACAGACATCACCGAACTGGAAAAAACCTCAATGCGTAATTATCTCTCCACAACGAATGGCTGGTATATAAAACTGGAGGATATTAATGATTCATATCAACACGACGGTGAAAAAATTCTTGCTCACCCATTGATCTTTAATGGAGCCGCCTACGTACCCAGTTTCACACCGATAACTGATGATGTGTGCCTGCCCAAAGGTGAGGCTAAAATCTATGCACTCCATTATTGTGATGGTACTGCTGCTGTAAATTTCTTTAAGGGTAATGATGATACCAGTGGAGGAGATGATCCAGTTGCCAAATTTGACTATAGAGACCGTTATAGGACTATTGGCGAGTCACTTCCTTCAAGTCCTAAGGTTATTATTCGAGAAGGAAAGGCAGAAATCTTTATCAGTGTTGGTGGCGGTCTGCCAACAATTGAATCGAAGCTCGGTCTCAAACCAATCGAAGTAATCAACTGGCGTGAGTTAAGGAATTAATTAAAAAATAAAGGGGGAGACAGCTATGAAAAGCTATCGACAAAAAATATCTATGGTCATCATAATGACTTTTTTTCTCAGTTCATTGGCTTTTGCTGTTGAACGACCAACCTCATCTCAAAACCACCGGGTTGAAAGTAGAATTAGTTATGGAAAGTTATATAA
>JAOZKP010000208.1 GCA_029935295.1 bacterium
TTCGCTACTTTGCCATTGTAAGAATTATCTTGTTCCCCAAGAGTACTTCCTCGCTTACGCTCACAGCGCAAAAAAATGATATCGGCACTGGCGGTTTCGGCTAACCCATTCAGGCGGCGGCGATAGACCGGCCGAAAAACTGTATCCGGCAGCAACTGCAACATTGATTGCGGATGCAGGGTCGAAATACAGCCTGAAGTTTGCAGCCGCTGACCATCAGCACAAAGAACCCCGGCAATTTTGCCGGCAGAATTCAACTCAACCTCTGTCACTTGATGCCGACAAAAAAGATCTACTCCTCCACGCTTAAGAGCCGCCACCAAAGCCTTTACCAGAGCCCGGCCACCGCCTTTAAATGTCGCGGCCGAACGATAATAGCCATCCACAACCCCGGCATGAATGGCAAACGGAATCTCTTCCGGCCGGGCACCGTACAAAAGACAATGCACCTCTAGCAAACTCCGCAAATCACCGGAAAAGCCGAAATCATCCAAAACATCTTTAAGACTTTGCCCGTGCAGTTCCGCCAAACGCAATGGTGACAACGAAGTTTGGGCATTGTAATAAGGTAAACTTTCCGTCGCGGTTTGCAATTGTTCCAAATACGCGACAATAGCCGGGTTTTGCTCTGGAAACTGCTGCTGCAAACTGGTTTGCAACGCCGCATAACCCTGCGGGAATGAAAACTTGAAGCCACTTTCCGGCTGAATTACAGTGTCGTAAGCCGACTCATTCAACACCACCGCTTGCAGATCATCGGCAATCCCTAACAGCCTGAGATTACGATCGAGAACTCCGCCTCGCTCCAAGCCGCCGGCATAATGAAATCCGCCCTCGAAATAGACCCCGCTGCGAACAAATCCGTCAACCAACGGTGCCGGCCGTGGAGCCTGTTCCAACAACGCCACTTTAAAACCAAAACGGGCGAGCAGCAGCGCACTGCTAATTCCGGAAACCCCGGCGCCGATTACGACATAGTCATATTTCATATTGAGCCGAAATCAAGCAGCAGGGAGGCATTTGAGCCGCCAAAACCGGCGGCGTTGCAGAGAACCTTTTCCGGTTTCTGCATTTTTATTTTTTCCAGGATACGCAGACCGGAAGTGGTTTGATCGGGGCCGGAGAAGTTGATTGTCGGCGCCATAAAACCGGCATTGGCCATCAACACCGCGTAAATGGAAGTTGCGGCTCCCGCCATCCAGAGTTCATGTCCGGTCAAAGATTTAAGAGCGCTGATCCAGGGCATTGTTGTCGGAGAGAAAACTGCACGGATATTTTCAGCTTCAGCCGCATCCCCGGCCGGGGTTGAGGTCGCGTGGGCTAACAGCAGATCAACATCTTCCGGTTGCAAGTCGGCATCATTTAACGCCGCCAGCATCGACCGGGCGAGACCATCGGCACTCGGTACCGAAAGCGCTTCACCGTCAGAAGAGAAACCGTAGCCTTTTACCTCGCCTAAAATAGCAGCCCCCCGTTTTTCCGCCAGGGCATAATTTTCGAGAACCAAAGCGGCGGCACCGCCGCTGGGAACCAGCCCATCACGATCTTTATCAAAAGGCCGAGATGCGGCCGCGGGATTATCAATCCGGGTCGAAAAAGCACCGAGGGCATCAAAACTGCACATCGACTCTAAATTAATTTCCTGAGCGCCGCCGCAGATCACCCGCTCCTGGCGGCCTAAAGCAATCAGATCAGCCGCCTGGCCAATGGCATGGCTGCTGCTGGAACAAGCCGAGCTTAATGTCCAGCTCGCCCCTTGCGTTCCCAGCAAAACATTAAGGTTCATCGTAATCGCAGAAGTCATTGCCCGGAAAACTAGACCACTGCCAAGTTTATGGGTTTCGCCATGTTGCCGCAGCAAATCAACCTGTTCAATTGCGGCAATACAGCTCGAATCACAACCGAATATCAACCCGCTCCGGGGATTTCGCAAATCTTCATCTTTAAGACCGGATTGAGTCAGCGCCTCACGCACCGCAACATAAGCATATTGGGCAAAATCAGGCATCGTTTTGCGCTGTTTCCGACTTAAAAAGCGCTCCGGTTCAACCGGCGGCAGAAGCCCGGTCAAAGGACTGCGAAAACCGGCTTTCCGACGCTCTTCATCAACAACAATCCCGGAACGACCAGAACATAAAGATGCGACAACATCATCCCCGCCTACTCCGAGACAGGAAACAATTCCAACTCCGGTAATCGCAACTCGATTTCGCTGGCTCATAAAAAATTTACAATTTTTCGTAAGAAGTGGAAGAAAATCACCCGTTAACCCGGGTTGCAAGCTCTTAACCGGACACTACTAACTTTTTTTAAATGAAGAAACAAAAAATGAACTCTGTATTTATCGTCGGCATATATTCATACATCAACTAAGTCAAGAGAAAAACTTCTGCCAGCGGGTTAACGCTGGTCTGGGATTTACTGAAAATATTTCTCGGTATATGTAACCCCTTGAGATTATCGTATAATGGTGCTAGATTACAATGATTGTTTTCCCATATTACAGGCTTTTTTGACAGGTCAAAATTATGAACGAGAATATCTGTGTAAAAATTCTTGGCGATTATGGTCCCTTTTCTCGCGAGGGCCGCTGCATCAGCTATGAAATTGAAGTTTGCGGGGACAACTACCTTATCGATTGCGGGGCGCCGTTGTTTAAACAATTGGGCGGCCATCATCTAAAAGAGGTCAAAGGCCTGTTTATTACCCATTGCCATGATGACCATAAAAGATGGTTTACAGATCTGGCAATTTTTCATCGCTACGCTAAGGATGTGTTCCATAAACTGGCCCTGTATACGACCGAAAGTTTAAATGATGAACTCAAAAAATCTTCATCTGCGGCCCTGGCAAATACCCTTTCTGACTGCCGCAAAAAAGTAGTGGGGGTTAAATATGATGAATATGTTGATTTCAGAACTTTAGGTCCCCGGCCGCTCTATCGCATAATCTCACAAAATGAGGGAGACGGACACAAACAACTTTATATCGTGAACTTAAAGAATGAAATTGTGGGGCCGGAGCAGGCCAAGATCGTCATCAACCCAGATACGGGCAGGTCAAGAATGCTTTTTCATGACCTCCATTCCGGCGTCTGGGTAGACCCGGAACTTTACTACACCTTTTCCGACACCAGCTTTTATGAAAAAGACCAGAATATCCTTACCGACAAAAAAGACTATACGATTGAAGCAATTAAAGCGCCGGTTTGGCATGGCATAATCGGAATCGGCTTAAAAATCAGCTGCGCCGGAGAAACTCTGGTTTTCAGTTCTGACACCGTAAATGACACTGAACTTTGGCAGGATCTATATCAGGAAAAGCGGAAACCAATTTTTACAGATTTAACCTTGGCGGAATTTACTACAGCCCGGGTTATTTACGGGGATATTAACAACTACATTGAGCGCGTCTGGAGCCAGGCAAGATACAATGAAGCCATAACATCCTTTGTTGATGCCGCTGTGATTCATGACGTTTCTGTATATAACAGTATTGTCCATACAGACTATGAAACACTCGGCAACACCCGGCTGGATAAAAACCGCACCATTCTTGTCCACAGCCCCGATCGTATGACATCAGAATGGATTTTATCGGCAGCTGACAAGGAATTTGTCGTTAAAAACAATCTTTTCATGGAGAAAGTCGGAGATCAACTTTTCCCCCTTAATGCCGACATCTATCACCGCGAAGAGGGACGCTATTTTGTTGGCTACAAGAATGAACAGGGGAAATATACAGTTTATGAAAAAGATGGGCTCTTGAGCCTCTCCAATGCTTACAACTTCAACGGAAAACCCTATCTCAAGGTCGATCTCTATGAAGATATCGGCGGCCGCTACTACAAGAAACTGGAAGATGAAAACAGTTTTTATGAAATTCGTGCCGATGGTGGAGTGGAGTTAATCCACCGTACCGAGACCGGCAGCCGGGGAACCCTGCTGCAGAAAGATGAAAGAGAGAAATTAGCAGCCAGAAAAAATCAGGGCATACTTTTATAAAGACGGGCAAAAAAACAGACTGTGTGTTGGGTCGAATCAACCCGCACCCAGGACCGGGTAAGCTTAAAACGAAAACTGCCAATGCTCTTTTCCGGATAGAGATGAGCAAAGGCTGATTCCGGGGTATATCGCAACCGCATAATCCCTCTGGCCGCAAGCTGCATACCTTTCATAATCTGCCGGGCCCGAGCCTCATCTTTCAGGTATTTTGCCAGACCATAAGCGGCAATAAGCCCTTCGCAGCGCGAAGCGTCATGATAAACATGATCCCCGAAGTTATAATAGAAACCGCCGATATAATCCGGGTAAAGCGCATTGGCGTCATTGTACGTGTGACTTAACATCGCCGCCGCATCATTAAAAACAAAATCAATGTAAGGCTTTTTTCTAAAGCCCTCAACCTTAACCCACTCTTCTATTGCCTGCATCAACCAGGCATCAGCCGGCAGCGGCGTAAAAAGATCGGCATAGAGTTGCGGTCTTTTCTGCACCAGAAAATCCATAGCCGATAGACTTTTCCGGCGAATCTCCGCCTTCAGGTTTTTATCATCACTCTCAATATGACGGTAATAGAGCGCCAACCCCAAAAGGGCCTCGCCGGGATAATAGAAAGAGAAAAGTTCTTTCTTGATGGCCGCTTCCGGATCAATTATCGGCTTGCCGTTATTGTATTTCGGGTGAATATAATAACCGATCATCTCCCCGTCATCATCTATACGGGAGAGAATATGCCGAACCAGCCCCGCCATCTCTTTGGCAAAAGTATAATCCCCGCTCAATTTAGTATATCTTGCCAGAGCCACCAGGCCGACACCGGCTCCGCCGAGTTTTGCCTTGGAATTAAAAAATGGAAAACAGGCATAATCCTGGAACTCATTCTGTCTGACAAAGGTTGCAGTCAGGTATTTCAGTGATTTTTTCGCCGCCTTGAGATATTTCTGCTGACCAGTCAGCTCGTAACCCCATAAAAGCGCAATCGTCCCACCGCTGTGGCGCAAAATATTATAATAGAGCGGGTCTTTCCGGTGCGGATGCATAAAATCAACCCGGCTGTCTTTGATACCATCATAATAGTACAAAAAACTGCCATCCTGATTCATATTATCATAGAGCCAGTCAATCCCATCCTGCAAACCGGTAAAGATAATTTCCTTATTGCAAGTTGTCAACTCCGGTGCGCCCCGATAGAGCGGCAGAACGGTATCTTTATAACTGATCCAGGCTTT
>JAOZKP010000619.1 GCA_029935295.1 bacterium
CGCAGGATAATTCTGGAGCCGTTTTTGAAAAGAATTCTTAGTCCCTGATGTCTGGAGAGTGAGCCGTCGATGGGATCATGGTATGAGAAATCCTCTGCCAGAGTAATTTCCAGCGGACCGAATTTGCCGCCTTGCAGTGACTTTAGTCGCAATCTGAGGTCGTCGACAATATCATGTGCAATTCCACTGTCAACCTCCTCGTAATCGTGCCGCGAGTAGTAGTTGCGGCCGAATTTCTGCCAGTGCTGATTAACGATATCTTTGACACTCATCTTTTTTGCGGCGATAAGATTGAGCCAGCAGAGGACCGCCCAGAGGCCATCTTTTTCACGGACATGGTCGGAGCTGGTGCCGAAACTCTCTTCGCCGCAGATACTCAAACGCCCAGCATCAAGCAGGTTGCCGAAAAATTTCCAACCGGTCGGGGTTTCGAAACACTCGATCCCGAGTTCTTTCGCAACCGCATCGAGGGCGCAGCTGGTCGGCATTGAGCGGGCCAGCCCTTTGAGGCCGTTTTTATAGCCTTTGATAAGATGGGCGTTGGCGGCGATTACCGCTACAGAATCACTCGGATTGACGAAGAAATTATCCCCCAAGATCATATTTCGGTCGCCATCGCCGTCAGAAGCGGCGCCGAAAACCGGAGCCTTGTCAGCAAACATTATTTTGACAAGGTCGGCCGCATATTTCAGGTTCGGGTCAGGGTGGCCGCCGCCGAAATCAGGCTGTGGCGTGCAGTTTAAGAGGGCATCGGCCGGGGCACCCAGACGTTTGCAGAAAATTTCAGCGGCATAGGGGCCGGTAACCGCGTGCATCGCATCAAAGCGAAAACTGAAATCGGGACTTTGAAGAAGTTCGGCGATCAGATTGAAATCAAAAATTTCGCTCATCAAATCGGCATAATCACTGACCGGGTCAAAAACTTCTACCGCCATCCCTCCCACAGTGAAAGTGGCAGGTTGAGCAAGCTCAACGTCCGGGTTTTCAATGGTCTGGTAGCTGGTTAAAGCAAGACTCTCCTGAAATATCTTTTCGGTTACTTTTTCCGGGGCCGGGCCGCCGTTGGCGGTATTGAATTTAATGCCGAAATCACCTTCAGGTCCGCCAGGATTGTGGCTGGCGGAGAGGATGAAAGCGCCGTCTAGTTCATATTTACGGATAACACATGAGGCCGCCGGGGTTGAGAGGATTCCATTTTGCCCGACAAAAACCTTTTCCACACTATTGGCTGCGGCCATACGGATGATGGTCTGCAGGGCTTCAGGGTTATAGAAACGGCCATCGCCTCCGATCGCAATCTGCTTACCCTTGACCCCGTCCAAAGCGTTAAAGGTTGCCTGGACAAAGTTTTCAAGATAGTGCGGCTGCTGAAATACTGTGACCTTCTTGCGCAGTCCCGAAGTTCCCGGCCGTTGGTCGGAAAAAGGCTGGCTGGTGATGGTTTTGGTCTGGGTCATTATATAACCTGTAA
>JAOZKP010000620.1 GCA_029935295.1 bacterium
AGCATGTGATTTAAATTGACTTATCCCCATTGTCTCCATAACAACACCTCTCTAAAATATTTGCTGAATAAAATATAGTCAATTGAAGTGGTCAAGTCAAGCGCAAAAAGACTCTTTAGATTTGTTTAAATTACTCTGTCTCGTTTAAAATGTCCATTTTTCACAGATTTTCTTGTTTGATTGACATATTATATTTGGTATAGTATATTTTAGATATGTGGGAAATATTTGAACATCAATCATTGGTGAAGAAATTAGCCAAAATACCTCTTGAAATATTAAAGAGATATGAAAAATGGAAGGACATTGCGACCGTTTCGGGGCCGGAAGGTTTAAGGCTTATTAAAGGTTTTCATGACGAATCTTTGAAGGGTAAATGGCAGGGTTTTCGTTCTTCAAGGTTAAGTATTCAGTACAGAATTATCTACAAGGTCAATAAGGGTGAGCTGTATGTTCAGGTAATTGAAATCAACCCTCACGATTACAGGAGATAGAGTATGAAAAATTACCGGAAGGCGGTGGCCTCGGTTGAAGTATCAATTGGGGAATCTGTTAGAATTGTCCGGGAGTTGCAGAGTCTCAGTCAGAATGAGCTGGCTCGGTTAACCGGAATTCCGCAGCCCACGATCTCTGCGATTGAAAACAACCGGGTGCAGATCGGAGTCGAAAGAGCCAAAGTTCTTGCTAAAGCCCTCAAGTGTCATCCCGCAGTTTTAGTATTCCCAGGCTGGCGGATCGAAGAGCAGACTGCGGCCTGATTCTTTTTCTTTCCTCATATAATAATTTGTTTCGGACCTACCATAGCTTTTTAACATTTTCATAGTTGAGAATTTTTTCATCTTTCGGCAGGATCGTCAGCAGCTGACGGCTTTGATTTGGAGGTTTAAGGCTTTCATAACCATCTGCACGGTGTTCCAGCGCGGTTGCGCTTTGCCGGAAAAAACTTTGTACAAACTTTCTCGGTTAAGGCCGGCATCTCTGGCGACTTTAGCGACGCCTTTGATTTTGGCGACATCACCCAGGGCGATGAGGAAAACTTTAGGATCTTCATCGAGGTAGGCTTCGTTAAGATAGTGGGCAATATCTTTATCGGTTTTTATGAAAAGGGCCGGGTCGTATGGGTTGGTTTGAATTTTCATCTTAAAACTCCGGCCCGAACCCGGGCCAGGCGAGCCGCAATCGCACGGGCGGCGGTCTGATCTTTTAATTTCCGAGCCCATTTGTCAAAGTGAGCGGTAGTTTCAATTTCGTAGGTCATATAAACTATGTAGCTTATAGGCCACAAAAAGTCAAGTTGAAAAGGATTGGGGTTATGGCTGACATCTTGCGTTTCTCAGCAAATGTAAAGCTTGACCTCATCGAAGAGGGCGAAGCAAATCTCGCTCCTTCTCGATTTTTCTTAGACATGAAGTACAAACAAGTGCAAAGAAAATAAAAATTTTTTGAAATTTAGGTACTTCCTTCA
>JAOZKP010000209.1 GCA_029935295.1 bacterium
GAGGGGCGAAGCCTAAGCCCGCATATTCTCGATTTTCTTGGCGCCTTTGCACCAAAAGGACACCTGTGTGCATCTGTCACTGTCTAAATCAGTTTTTATCAGCTTCTCTCACTGCTTTAATAAATTTTTCTATTTTTTCTCTATCCTTAATTCCCGGTGTAGCTTCGACTCCGGAACTGACATCGACACCAAAAGGCCGGGTTTGTACTATTGCGGCCTGAACGTTACTTGGGGTCAGGCCACCGGCGAGGATAAACTTGGATCCGGCAAAAGGTTGCACCAATCGCCAATCGAAAACCCGGCCGCCGCCGCCAGCCTGATCTGGAAGCCAGGTATCAAGTAGCATGGCCCAAAAATTTGCGGCTTCTGGCATTACCGCAGATTCACTGCCGCCCAGACGCAAAACTTTAATCAAATTAAATGCACTTAAAGCCGCGCAATAGTCTTCATCTTCAGAACCGTGCAGCTGGAGAAGGTCTAGCTCACAAAAACTTGCAATTTCTTTAACCTCTACCAGCGGGGCATCGACAAAGACCCCGACTTTCAAAACCTTCTCCGGTAAGTTCTGACAAATCTGCACGACCTGTTCCGGTGTAACCTGGCGCGGGCTTTTGGCAAAAACAAAACCCAAAAAATCGGCGCCAAATTTGACCGCCGACTGCACATCCTCGATCCGGGTCAGGCCGCAGATTTTGATTTTCGTACTCACGACACCAACTCTTCGAGCAGTTTCTGCCGGTTTTCGCCAGCTTTAACCAGACTTGTGCCGATCAAAAAAGCGTTAATCCCGACAGCCTGCAATTTTTTAATATCGGCGGAGGTCTTAATCCCGCTTTCACTGACAATCAGGGAGGTTTTCGGCAGATGCTGAAGCAGATTGATACTGGTGTTCAGGTCGATACTGAAATCACCCAGATCCCGGTTGTTGATTCCCACCAGCGGCGCCCTGACCGCACAGACTTTTCCAGCATCCTCAAGATCACGTACTTCAACCAGACACTCAAGATCAAGCTCCGCCGCCCGGACTTGAAATTCTTTAAGTTCAGATTCGCTCAAAACTGAGGCAATCAGTAAAATCGCATCGGCCCCCGCAATCCGGCTCTCCTCAATCTGGATCGGATCAACAATAAACTCTTTTCGCAAAACCGGCAGATCAACCAGCGGCCGTACCTGCGCCAGCCAATCAAGAGAGCCTTGAAAAAAAGGGTTATCGGTAACCACGGAGATTGCCGCCGCCCCGCCATGCTGATAGGCTTTAACCAACTCTACCGGATCAAAATCTTCCCGTAAAAGCCCGGCTGAAGGCGAAGCCTTTTTAATCTCGGCAATAATATTCGGTTTCGATGAAGTCTGCGCCAGAGCTTTTTGCAAAGAACGCCGTTCACCCCGTTCAACTCCGGAAAATTTCATCTTCACAGCTTCCAAGCCGTTTTTCTTAAGTTCGGCTACTTCCTGACGTTTTATATTTATAATTTTTTCAAGTACCGTCACCAAAAATCTCCTTCTACTATTTGCGATTGCTAAATTCAATAAGTTCTGTAAGTTTTTGGCGGGCGCAACCTTCATCGATTGTGGTTGCCGCAAGCTCGACCCCCTGACGAAAATCATCAACCCGGCCAGCACAGACAAAGAGGGCGGCGCTGTTTAAGAGAACCACATCGCGCTGCGGGCCGGCGCCACCGGCAAGAATTTTCCGCACCAGTTCCGCATTAAACTGGGGGTCGCCGCCGACAAGGGCTGACAGCGGTGCTTCCGTGAGGCCGGCATCCGCCGGGGCAAAAGTAAGTTCAGTTATATCATCACCTTTAAGCCAGGCAATCCGGTTACTGCCGGCAAGACTTAATTCGTCCAGACCCCCGGCTCCGTGAACAACCATCGCCCGGCGGCTGCCGAGATCTCGTAGGACTTCAGCTAGTGTCAAGACTAAGTCACCATTGTAAACTCCGAGAAGCTGAACATTTGCGCCGGCGGGATTAGTCAAAGGCCCCAAAAGATTAAAAATGGTCCGCACGCCGATCTCGCGCCGGGGACCGATCGCATATTTCATTGCCCCGTGCAAAAGCGGCGCAAAGAGAAAGCCGATACCAATCTCCTTGATTGATTCCGCCACCTGCTCGGCTGACAACTCCAAATTCACCCCCAAAGCCTTCAGGACATCGGCACTGCCGCAGCTGCTGGAAACCGAACGATTGCCATGTTTGGCAACCTTAAGTCCGGCTCCGGCGACAACCAGAGCCGTAACCGTAGAGATATTAAATGTATGGCTGCCGTCGCCGCCGGTACCGCAGGTATCAACCAAAATCGAAGTCTCATCACTAAGATCAATACCGGTCTCAATCCGGGTCGCCTGCTGCCGCATGACCCGGGCGGCCCCAGTAATCTCGGCCACCGTCTCCCCTTTCATCCGTAAACCGGTAATCAGGGCCGCAACCTGAGCCGGAGTCGCCCCCCCGGTCATAATCTGGGTCATCACCAACTCCATTTCCGGAGCCGTCAATGATTTCAACTCAACAATGTTTGCAATCGCTTCTTTTATCTCCATTTATAATCTCCTAACCACGATACACCAAATCTAACCAGAAAAATTTGGATTATTATTATCAGCCACAGACCCCCACAGACAAACCCGGACAAAAAAATAGCATGTCTGTGTGCGTCCGTGTGGGTCTGTGGCTAAAAAACTACCAGCCTTTAGCCGCAAGTTCCAGGGCCCGGCGCATGGCCGAGGCTTTATTGATGGTTTCCTGGTACTCCATCTCGGGTTTTGAATCGGCGACAATCCCGGCTCCGGCCTGAAAATAGCTGATCCCGTCCTTAACCGTAACCGTGCGGATCGTAATTGCAAAATCCATATCCCCGGAGAATCCGAAATATCCGACCGCGCCAGCATAAGGTCCGCGCCGGGTCGGCTCGAGCTCATCGATAATCTCCAGAGCCCGTACTTTAGGCGCTCCGCTCACTGTGCCGGCGGGATAACAGGCGCGAAAAGTATCGAACATATCAAGATCGGCCCGCAGTTCCCCTTCAACATGGGAGACGATATGCATCACATGCGAATAACGCTCAATCTTCATCAACTCCTCCACCTGAACCTGGCCGTACTGCGCCACCCGGCCAATATCGTTGCGGCCGAGATCAACCAGCATAACATGTTCAGCCACCTCTTTCGGGTCAGCCAATAGCTCTTCCGCCAGCTGCTGATCGGCCTCCGCGTCAGCTCCACGCGGCCGGGTACCGGCAATCGGCCGCACGGCCACGCGGCTGCCGTCTTTGCGCACCAGAAGTTCGGGTGATGATCCGATCAGGCGTTCGCCACTAAAATTGAAATGGAACATATACGGCGATGGATTAATCAGGCGCAGGGCTCGGTAGATCGCGGTCGGGTCAAGCGGCTGCAGACATTTAAAACGCTGCGCCAAAACCACTTGAATCAGATCACCGGCCTTGACATAGTCAACTGCCTTAGAAACCATCTCCTGATATTCAGCCTGACTCATATTAGACGAAAAAGTCAACGGCTCTGCTATTTCCGGCGGCGCCACCCAATTTAAAGGCTGGCGAATACGCCTGACAACTTCATCAAGCTCAGCCAGAGCATCATGATAAATTGCGGCCAATTTTTTAATATCAGAACGTGATTTCCCGACCTCAACCAGACAGAGCAACGAAAGACTATGCCTTAAATTGTCATGCACCAGCAGGATCCCCGGCACCATAAACCAGGCATCGGCCCCGTCGACATCATCGACGACAGTATGCGGTATATTCTCAAAAGCCTTAACCGTCTCGAATGAAAAAAAACCGACGGCACCACCGTAAAAATCGGGCAGCCCGGGTACCGGAGCCGGCCGCATTTTCTCTATAATCCGGGCCAGTTCCGGCAGCGGATCGCGGGTTTTGATAATTTCCAATTGTTCCCCGCACTTGATCACCACCTCATTATGACGCTGACAGAATGTCAAAGCCGGACGATAACCGATAAAACTGTAACGACCCCAGCGTTCACCCCCCTCAATACTCTCCAACAAAAAAGAGAATTCCTCTTCCACTGCAAGTTTATGATACAGAGTCAGCGGTGTATCAAGATCGGCAACAATCTCGCGACAGACCGGAATGTGATCATAGTCTGCCGCCAGCTCGATAAATGATTCCAGACGCGGGTAAATTTTCTCTTCCATAGAATTTCCCAATTTAAAATAAAAAAAGGGCTGTGGTAAAGTACCTAAGCACTTCCACAACCCTTTTTCAGGTTCAACGGTCAGTTTTAACTTTACTCTGCTTTAACCAAGCCGCTGCGGAGGTCGCTTAGACACATAGTATCTGTCCGGCCACCACCAGCCCCAAAAAATATTAACCAGATTCATCTTCATAATAAATTTTAACTAACCTATCTTAAGTATTGTTGTC
The DNA here is from genome assembly GCA_029935295.1 of bacterium. GTDB lineage: Bacteria > Desulfobacterota > Anaeroferrophillalia > Anaeroferrophillales > Tharpellaceae > Tharpella. The sequence continues at coordinate 4,408 of JAOZKP010000209.1, forward strand.
AAGATATTTCCTTAAAAATGTGAACTTACGAAATAATGTTCACCATAGTGACAGTCAAACAAAATCAAACCAAGATCATTTCGTAAACCGGACCCGGAAATTCACACTGGCTTATTTTCTTTTTCCGGTTCTACGCGGCCGACACTTAGTACAACCGGGTTTACAGGAGCTCGTCCGGATATGCGGGCGTGATTTCTGCCGGCCACTAACCTTTTCCAACTCCTGACGCTGGAGCTGACGCTCAGTTGCACCTTTGGCGACCCGGATTGGCTTTAACGTATCCCTATCCCGGCCGCTGACATACATCGCCGTCGAGAGTGTCCCCGGAGTTGGTGTAAAATCCTGATATTGACGGGCTTTCAGGTCATTACATTTAATACTTTGGGCCAGATTCCGCATCTCCTCTACCCCGCAGCCGGGATGGGAAGAGATGAGATAGGGCGTAAAGTCAACCTTGACTTTAGCTTTAAGGGCTAACATGCGCGCTTCCTGTAAAAACTCATCGAGTTCGAGCGCGTCGTTTTTATGCATTAAGCGCAGAATCTCAGGTTCACTGTGTTCCGGAGCAATCTTCATAATGCCGGGGAGATGGTGGCGGATAATCCGGGCAAGGAGTTTGGGAGTGCGGCGCAGCAGAGCTAAACGCAGACCGGAAGAAATTAATACTTTTTTCACCCCGGCAAGCTCTGCAACCGCCTGCAGCAGGTTTACAAATGAATCCTCATCTATCTGCAGATGCTTACAGACTTCAGGATAGAGACAATCTTTGCGCGAACAGGGTTTAT
>JAOZKP010000210.1 GCA_029935295.1 bacterium
CGAGTTGGCAGATCGAAAATGGCCTTCGAAGACTAAATTAACTCAATAGATATAACCACTTTCACAAAAAAGCTCAGCCAAACAGCCGGGTTTTTTATTTTTTTAACGACAAAATGGATATTGTGTTTTTCTGAGCGCTGCGCTTAAAGTTAGGCTGATGATAAGGAAATAAGGGTGCCTTCAAAAATTAGAGAGGAATGACGGAAAGATTCTATGATTGACTCAGCCACTTCTAAGCTGGAATCGCTACGAAAAGTGACCTTGTCACTACTTGATTCTCAACATCCAGCTTACTCGCTACGACCAGAAGTTGTCGAGATGACAACTATACTTACAAATTCAGGGACGATTCTGAGCACCCATAAGAAAGACATTTCAGATGGCGAAACTCAAACGTCTAACGGGTTAGCTCTATCTCCGACAATGGCGGCGATGTGTGCTGGCGATTTCGTACGAACGATCGAATTTATCCGTGGCACGTATGCTGCTATTGCTGATATGCGAAAACGATTCCCTGACCGCCCCGCGCAAATCCTTTATGTAGGTTGTGGACCTTACGCGACTCTGGCTGTTCCCCTTATGTCGGTATTTTCTCCTGCAGAAGCTACCTTCACGCTCCTTGACATTCATCTTGAAGCGATTGATTCCGCTCAATCTATTGTAGAAACGCTGGGACTAAGCAATTGCGTGGCCAATTTCGAAACGGTGGATGCAAGTTCGTACCAGGTTTGTCGTTATCGGCCTCCCGACGTTATCCTGATGGAAATCATGCAGACCTGTCTGGAATCGGAGCCCCAAGTTGCAATCACACGTCATTTACTGAAACAGGCCCCAAACGCAATCCTGATACCTGAAGAAGTGAGTATTGAGCTTACGCTGGTGGATCCCTCCCATGAATTTGATTTGAATGAGCTGGAACAAAATAGTTGCACCATTCAACGCGACCGTATTCCTGTCTCATCAATATTCATTGTGAATCGGGAGACTGTAAGTTCGTGGAAAAACATCGACAGCAACCGATTACCTGCATCGACCGTAAAAATTCCTAATTATACAGAGCAACGTTACCAACCGATGCTTTTTACAAAAATTCTTGTTTATCAGAACCATATTCTCAAAGAATACGACTCCGGTTTGACATGTCCAAGAGTCCTCTCGATTGAAGGTACGATCAAGCCTGGGAATACAATTCAATTTTATTACGAATTAGGTAGTCATCCCCAGCTAAAGAATGAGACACTTCTTATTTGGCCCAACTAGAGAAAGTGTATCTGGTGGTATTGATTTGGGGAACTGCACCAAACCCAAACGCTTGCAAAAAAAATAAGTGAGGAGTTGTGACAGACTGCAGCAAACAATTCAGCGAACGGGGCCTCTTCTCAAAACTTGAGGAAAATCTGGCGGGGTTCTCCTGGCGAACGGTGCGACGTGAAGACGAAAAGATCCTGGATGATATCTATCGGGCATGCCACGCTGGTGATTTCGTTGGGCTGGCCCCGGAGCAACTGCAACCACTACTGTCGATGCAGGCCAGAGCCCAAACCCGCCATTACACGGTTTCCTACCCTGACGCAATGCACTGGATTCTGGAACATGAAACTGAGGCTGTAGGTCGTCTGATGGTTGATGAAAGCCAGGAGGGTCTCCACATTGTTGACTTAGCCTTAGTTCCGGCGCTACAGGGCCGGAGGTGGGGACGGACTCTAGTGGGTGCCCTCCTCGAAGAGGCCTCACGGCAAAACACAATGGTTCACGCCCATGTAGCGCTTGGCAACGATGGAGCGCGGCGTTTCTGGTCGCGGTCAGGCTTTGTCGAAATCCGAATCGAGGGGTCCTATGCCGTCCTCCTGTGGGATGGTAAAACGTCGACTAATCCAAACTCTGCCGATTAAAGATGGACTCGTAGCTCGGGCGTCCCTGTTTGTCGGGCATTATGGGAACCAGAAAAAGAGCGAGTTCACCCATGGCGGGGTGGTTTAGGAGGTAGGTTCCTTGTGCAAGAGGGGAGCCGGAATCGAGCACGAAGACCAGGGAGAAGCTCCGGCCGTCTTTCTGCTCGCCTAAAATATCTACGGTTTCGAGTTCAAGCTTTACGTCATCAGTTTCGATTCGAGAGCTGAAGATCGTCTTTCTATGAGGCTGAAAGTTTTCGGCTGTGAGATTGCTGATATCCACTAAGATTACCGTTATGTGAAGGTTTGGTCATTGTCGACATGACTCACCGAGAATAGTAGATATGGAAAACTTACCAGCTTGGAGTAAGGCTCCGAGCCCCGGAAAAGTGGACCCTCGGTTGTTTCTGCCGAATGATCTTGACGCCAGACAAGGTGTTGCCAGGCCGTATCCGTTTTCACTCCATGTTGCAACGCGACAGCATAAGTACCCGGTCTAAGCGCAGCCTGACCCTTGCCGATTCCGAAATGGAGAGGGAGGCGGCTCTCTTCGACGTTGCCCGTTTGGGAACGTATCTTGGCCCCCACGATCATACGCAGACCCCGACATGGTTGCAGGGGAACCGTAAAGGATACCGGTGCGCTGGCACTGGCGATGGGCTCGCGATTATAGCACCAGGCATGAAACCTAAGACGGTCGTCAGGAGTGTAGGCGACGTCGAGCCAAAAGCGCTGCAGGTCGGGGCGAGTTGCCGCCTGGTAGAGGCTATGGATAGTCACCTGTGCAACACCGGTGCGCCACAAATCTGGATCCGAGCGCAGGAGATTCGCGTTGTGACATCTGTCCGCACCCTCTTCGCTAAAGCCAATGGCCATTGGCAGCGGGGTCGGGCGCAGAAACGACAGGAGGGTCCCGGCTTGACAGTATGTTGGAACTATTGCCAGACCGGCGGCACTGACGCCTAGAAAAGAGCGGCGGCTAAGTTTGCCCGGGCCTATTTCTCTCATCCTCTTTTTTCCATTCATTTTCGCAGCCTCCGGAAGAGTTGCTTCCAACCATTTAATCAGCTTCGTGACGGGAAGACACCAATTAAGGCGATGATGTAGTTGACACAACAAAAAGGCTGGATATTGGTGTGTCCCTGGCTGCCTCCGGTGTGGCCTGTGGCAGGATTTGCCGTTGCTTTACTGGGGTGGGCGTAGGCATCCTGACGAGACTGAGCTGGGATATTCCCAATCGGGGAATTGTCGTCGGCGAGTTCACTCGTAAGAGTAGTCATACTATGATTGTGGGACGGGATCTGAGCTTGGCTGAGAGTGACAGTTTCAACACCACTTTTTCGGCCCAAAGTGTATATCGATAGCCCCGGACCTCTGCCCGGATGGATTGCCACGCGACCGCGCAGATCGGGTAGGGCGAAGGATGTGCGGCCGTCACCGCCGTAAGTGGTGCCGATCAGGGCGAAGAGGGCCGTGTTCGAACTGATGTCAAGGAGCTGACCGTCACAAAAAGCCCAGCCACGGGGGGCGAAGTTGCCCCCGAACATAATGATTTCTGCGATGAAAGGATCTGACATTTGATTTAACCTCCAAATAGTCGAACCGGACGTAGCCGGCGTGATTCCAAGATTCTAGAAAAGTAAGTTGTCAGGGGTGTCCGCCTCGGTCTGCAAGACGAGACCGACTGACCCGCTGGCAGGGGTGTTGGTCGTCCCCGATGGTGCGCCCGAACCGCCGTTGCCGCCAAGAGCACCCCCACCACCGCCCGCAGACAAACCGGTAGCAGTGCCGGAAGGTGTGCTGACGGAACCACCGTCAGCATCGGTTATTCCCAATATGATCGTATTTGCCGGGGCTAGAAGATGAATGATGCCACCGCCGCCACCACCACCGTCGCCGCCGGCTACGTATAGAGGTGCTACAGTTCGGTCTTGGCCTTGAGATCCATTACCGCCCCGGACCTCGATGTTACCCAAATTGCTGATGCCTGACCGTGAGAGAAGCACGATAAAACCTCCAGCCCCTCCGCCGGCACCAGCCGACCCAGCCACGCTTGAGGCATCCCCACCGTTGGCCTTGATGATACCGTCGGCACTAATTTCAATGTCACCCTTGGCCCGTACCGAAAGGGCGCCGCCGCCATCTCCACCTTGGGATTCTCCTCTGGAGTTACCCGCACCTCCGGCCTCCGGGCCGGGATTAAGAAGTTGCCTGGCAATTAACGGAACCATGGCGGTTCCGCTGGAGGGAGCATGAGCCGCTGTCACGGCAAGCCCTTTGCCCGGGGCCGCTCTCACGGCTCCGGCAATGCCGGGTTTAACCTCTATGGTGCCATTCACAACAAGTTTTTCTGTGCAGCGCAGAACAGTGCCACTGGGTAGTGTGAGGGTTTCTCCAACAATGATGGTCAGAGTCGTAAACTGTTGATTAGGGGGACCTCCATCGGACCAGTCGTCGTCAGCCGCTACTGTGTAAGCTCCACCAGAACCGTCACCGAAATGAACATCAAGCAAACCGACCCCGGCATTTCCCTGCGGACCGGTTGCACCAGTAGCTCCTTGATCCCCGGGATCGCCTTTCAGCCCCGTAGCTCCGATTGGACCGGTCAGACCCTGAGGGCCGATTGCTCCAGTTGGCCCCTGCGTACCGGTTGCGCCAGTAGCTCCTTGATCCCCGGTATCGCCCTTAAGCCCTGTAGCTCCGATTGGACCGGTCGAACCCTGAGGGCCGATTGCTGTAGCCGTAGTTTGACAGCTACCATCAAAAAAAGTGATTCCACCTATTTCGTTCTCTAGAAATAGCTCTCCTTTAATAAAAACATTATCATTGAGAGTTGTTTCCGACCATGCTACAGACATTGTTATAACGGTAAAAATTACGACCATAAAAAATTGCAGAGCAGTCGATTGTATCATTGTTTTGGCTTTCATTATATTGCACCCATATGTGATTTTTTCTCAACAAAATTGCCAATCTCCCAGCAAAATTGCATTCAACTTAACATGCTCACTCTATATGTTCAATAAAAAACCGACCCCAGAGAGGCTAGTTTTAGAAGCTCTTAAATGGGAATATCCAATGAGGGCAAAAATTACTATCCTCTATTTTTAAGTTAGAAAAGTCTTGGATCTTCTGATCTTCACTCTTGAACATCTTGGTAGTTCACAAATTTATAAAGCATTTCAGCATCCAGATCAATCGTATAAAATTAATGTCAGAAAAATGGGGTTAGGCTTGACTTTTGGGTGTTTATCCGGTTCGGTTGGATGCTTCAAGGAGTTTCAATTGCGGGATATG
>JAOZKP010000621.1:0-620 GCA_029935295.1 bacterium
TTAGGATATCTACATGAAAAAATGGCAGCGCTGGCTGGCAGTTCTAATTACTTTAGCTCTTGCCATCACCACATTCTATATCAATCCTGGACACCGGGGGGCAACTCCGGACCCGGCAAGCCACAAGTCCAGCCTCCAACCGGAAACTACACGGGAACTGCCGCTCATACTGGAACTCGGGTCAACGACCTGTGTTCCCTGTCAGATGATGGAAAAGGTCCTGGAGAATCTGCATGCAGGTTACTCAGAGCAATTTCAGGTTGAGTTTAAAGATGTCACCATAAAACCGGAAATTGGCCGCAAACACCATATAAAACTAATCCCGACCCAAATTTTTTTTGCCGCCGACGGGCAGGAAATCTTCCGTCATGAGGGTTATTTTCCGGAAGCGGAAATTATCAGCCAATGGCAGCGCTTAGGCTATGATTTCACCAAAAATGCAAAGGCAACAACAGCCGCCGCGAACAATTCCGGCCTGCTCACCGGACTTTTCAGCTCTCTCAGCCAGGCAGTATCCGGCACCCCGGCGATCGCACTGCTTGCTGCCTTTATCTGGGGAATCCTAAGCATCATCTTAAGTCCCTGCCACCTGGCAAGTATCCCTCTGATTGTCGGCTTAA
>JAOZKP010000621.1:630-1458 GCA_029935295.1 bacterium
GGCCCTATGCTAATTATGGGGTTGCCGTAATCTTTCTGCTTGTCGCTTTACAGCTTGCCGATATTATATCTTTCGAATGGAGTGCCCCCAGCAATCTTAACATTAAACAAAAGGGCCTCTGGGCCGCGTTTCTTCTCGGCCTGATTTTCGGAATCGCCTTAGGCCCCTGCACGTTTGCCTATATGGCCCCAATGCTGGCCATAACCTTTAAGATTGCCGCCACCCAAACCACTTACGCTATCGCCCTGCTTTTAGCCTACGGCGTCGGCCACTGTGCCGTCATCATCCTGTCCGGAACCTTTACCGAAGTTCTGCAGAACTATCTTAACTGGAATGAAAAGTCCCGGGGCGCACTGCTTTTGAAAAAAGCCTGTGCTCTTTTGGTTATGATCGGCGGACTCTATTTAATCTACAAAACCTGATCCAAGAAACAGGGATAATTACAGATATGGATTTTAAAGTAGAGTGGCGAATATTCGCTCTGGTTTTGGCAGTTTTTCTGGGCTGTTTTTATTTGCCGGTGGGGTTTGCCCGTTTTGACAATTCGATTATCGAAGCGTTATACCTGGTTAAATGGTACGCCCGCGAACATGTAATCTTGTGTCTGGTGCCGGCCTTTTTTATTGCCGGTGCAATTTCTGTTTTTGTCAGCCAGGCATCCGTAATGAAATATCTCGGGGCTGGAGCTAACAAAGTTTTAGCTTATGGGGTCGCGTCAGTTTCGGGTACTATTCTGGCGGTCTGCTCCTGTACAGTTCTGCCGCTTTTCACCGGAATTTACCGGATGGGTGCCGGACTCGGCCCGGCAACTGCATTTCTCTATTCAGG